>CAMVMK010000057.1 GCA_947168585.1 uncultured Fretibacterium sp. | reverse complement strand
TGACTCCTGACTCCTGACTCCTGACTCCTGACTCCTGACTCCTGACTCCTGACTCAATTATGGTCGTTGTTAAATTCATTTTGTCAACCTCTTTTTTAATGATTTTTAATTAAGTATTAATTTCTATTCCCCAATCGCCGCCAACAAGTTCAATTTTTGAATTTCGGAACTCGCGCGGCAATGCTGCTCTTACGTTATATTCATACGGGAAAAATCTAATATGCAGATCCGCAACGTAACGATATTCACGCTGACGGGGCAAAACTATAACAACTTGTCTGCGGGCAACGCGGATTAATTCGAGCAGACATTTTTCAAAATCTACAACATGTTCAAGAACGTGCGAACACGTTACGACATCAAAAGACTTATCATCAAAAGGCAAATTTGTCAATGAGCCTTCGACGAACGTAAAACCCGATACATCAGCAGGTTTTTCAATATCTAAGCCAACGACAACTGGGGGGGGGTAATTTTTTTCATTTCGCGTGCCATAAAGCCGCGCCCGCAGCCAGCTTCGAGGACTTTATCGCCGGATTTTATATGACTCAAAATAAATTTTATTCCGGCACTGTTTAAGTCAGTCGGACGTTTTGATAACGGAGTTTTTGCTGCAATTTCGTAATATTCCGCGTAGCCTTTTTCATCAAGAAACGGGAAATTTTCTTTGTAGCGCAATAATTTTGCTGTGTCCTTACCGGCTGCAAGTCTATAAATCGGATACATCAGCCAATAACAGTCTCGCAAAACCGGCGGGCAGATATTATCTAAAAAATAATTAATTACTTGTGTAACATTCCGGCTCAATGCCATTTCTTGAAATTCCTCCTTAAAAAATTTTTTCTTCTTCCCAAGCGCGCAAAAATTTCAAACATTCTTCATCTTCAATATGATGTTCGCTGTTTGGAAGAATAGTTAAACCGCAAGAAAATTTTTTCGCAAACTCTTCGGCTTCATCAAGCAAAATTAAATTATCATGCTCGGGATATAAAATTTCAGTCGGGCTGTTCCAATCTGTAATTTCATTTTCAAGAACAAATTTATAATAATCCCATGAAAAATTATATTCAGGAACATTTTTCCGTTCTTTCAAAATTTCCGGCGTGATATTTACACTTTTCATGATCCGCTCGATTAAATTTTTCATGTTCATAACCGGCGACACTAACAAAGTTTTCTTAATATCACAGCCCTGAAGAGCAACGAGGCTGAAATAAGCCCCTAAACTTACGGCGTAAAGATAAATATTTTTCCATTGCGAAGCTGCTTCTTCGTAAACAGCTTGAATATCGTCAACGGCCTTTGAAAACGGCGGCATTTCTTCAGGCTGGTCAGGATTTTTTTTGCGCTCTCCGTGTCCCGGAAGGTCAAAACTTAAAACTTGAAAGCCTTTTTTCTCCGCAATTTTTGAAAAATCTTCGGCATTTTCTTTTTTCCCGTAAAGTCCGTGAACATAAATATAAACGTTTTCCGCTTCTTCCCCGTAAATTACACAGGGAATTTTACTAAAATTTATCCGCATTTCTTTTCAACCACCCTATTAAATATAAACTTCCGCAAATTAAAACGTTTTCATTTTCGTGAGCGGCCTTTTTAACAGCGTCTAAAGGATTTTCAAAACTTTCAGGATCATTTCGCCATTCAAATTCTTCTTCGTCAGAAGCGGCCGTTAATAATTCTTCAGGAGTCAAGGCTCTCGGCATTTCCGGCACTGTCGTTGCGTAAAATTTAGGCTTTAATTCTTTGCTGATTAATCCCAGACAGCCTAAATAATTTTTGTCTCGCATAGCAGCGTAAACAACCCCGAATTTTCCTGCTTCAACTGCTTCAGGCCATAAAGTTTTAATGCTGGTGCAGAGTTTTTTAACACCGTCAAAATTATGTCCGCCGTCTAAAATTATTAAAGGATTACGAGAAACTATTTCAAGCCGTCCCGGCCAAGCTGCTTTTTTCAAGCCCTCAAGGATTGAATTTTCGTTAATTTTCGGGAATAAATTTTTGATTTCAGACACTGCTAAAAGACTCAAGGCCGCGTTATTAATTTGATACGAGCCTATTAAATTAGTTTTTATATTTTTTAATTCGAGATTGGGCGCGTAAAAATCAAATTCATTTCCGTCCGGCGAAATTTTTATATTTTCGAGTTTTACATCTTCCGTTAAGACGTGGGCAAGAGCTCCATTTTCGGCACAATAATTTTTGAACATCGGGATTAAAGATTTATCGACGCCCGCGAAACAAGCGTGGACATTTTTTTTAACGACCGCAAATTTTTCATCAGCAATATTTTCGAGCAGCGGCCCTAAATATTCCATGTGATCCATAGAAATACTCGCAATCACTGAACATACAGTCTCGTCCATGACGTTAGTAGCGTCGAATTTTCCGCCGAGCCCGGCCTCTATAATTCCGACATCAATTTTATTTTCACGGGCAAGATAAAAAGCGCACGCCGTTACGAGTTCAAAATAAGACGGCAGTTCTTCATCAGGCTTAATAATTTTTATAACTTCTTCAGCCGCGTTAATCCAAGAATCAGGGCTTAAAATTTCGCCGTTAATCATAAATCTTTCGCCCGGGCTTACAAGATGAGGACTTAAATAAAATCCTGTTTTATAGCCGGACTCCTTAAAAATTGACGAGATAAACGCGCCTGTTGAGCCTTTGCCGTTAGTCCCGACTATGTGAATAGACTTGAAAGAATTTTGAGGATTATCTAAACGGGCTAATAATTTTTTTATTCGTTCGAGGCCTGGAATTATTTTATTATTTGAATGAGCGTATAAAATTTTTTCAAAATCGTCAAAAGTTTTCATGATTATTTATTATTTATAAAAAAATTTACCTGCCTAACAGGCAGGCTAACTCCTACTTGCATTTTTATTTTGCTGGAGGGAAAGAAAAGCTGCCGTTAAATCCGAGTTTCTGCATAGCTTTTACAACGTTGTCAGCTGCTTTTTTGTCCGCACCGCCCTGCACCCATACTTTGAAATGTTTAGATGCAGGATTTGAATAAACTGTAGCGTTATAGCCGGATTTTTTTATTTTATTCGCGGCCTCTTGAGCTCCTGCCTTCGTAGTGTAAGCACCGACTTGAACACGCCACTGCTTATCACTGACTGAAGACGATCCCGTCTTTTTAGAATTAGAATTAGCAGGTTGAGTTTTTCGAGTTTGCGCTTGAGCTTGAGGCTTTTTTGCCGGAGCATTTGAAGTTGAATTAACTTTCTTTTGTCCGACCGGCGGCAAAGGTTTTTGAGTTTGAGTAGCTACAGAGAGCGCAAATAAATCTTCTTCTTCCTCGTCTTCATTTTTAGCAGCTTCTGCTAAATCTTCCGGAACGGACGCAGTTTTTTCTGCAACGGGTTCGGGCTCAAGTCTGCTGCGTTCAAGTTCAGCTAAAATTGCAGGTGCTTCAGCATAAGCGCGTGTTGAGGCAATGCCTGGCGAAGAATTCATGCCGTTAATAAAAAACTGACGGCCGAAAATTACAAGTAAAACAACAGCAAAAATCCCGACGATCGGCAAAATCATATCACCGAACGACGGTAATGCTCCGCGTTTTTTAAGGCCGCGCCTGACAGTCGGTGCAGATCTTCGGGGACTTGGACTGAAATCCGTTTTTTCAGAACGCTCAGTTCTTGCGGTTCTTTCTGTAAAGTGCCGGCTGGTCATATAGTTTCCTCTGTGATGCTGGGAATCCGTTATCGTTAGTCGGAGTCGTTAAATTTGCTTCTTGAAGTCCCTGATTAGCAAGCTGTCTTTTCTCTGCAAAAATATCATAAATAGTTCGTCCGCCCGGTCTTTGATTTTGCTGATACTGACCCTGCTGAGGCTGTACAGGCGGCTGAGGCGGAAGCGGCTCTTCTTTAGGTTTGCGTGGCGAGCGCGGAAGATTTTGCATAGCGTCTTCCGGGAATGTCGCTATCAAAGTAACGTGAACTTTCTCGCCCAAACTCTCATCAATGACGTGTCCCCAAATAACTTGAGCGTCCGGGTCTGCGGTTTCTTCGATAATTTTTGCAGCGTCCGACATTTCCGTCAAAAGAATTTCTGCGCCTGTCGTTACATTTAACAAAATTCCTTTTGCTCCTGTAACCGGGAAAGTCATCAGCGGCGATGTTATGGCGTTCTGAGCGGCTATCTTTGCTCTGTCTTCGCCTTCGCCCTCGCCCATTCCCATAATTGCTGTGCCTGCGCCTGTCAAAATTGCTTTAATATCAGCAAAGTCAAGGTTAATAAAGCCCGACTTCGTAATTAAATCCGTAACGCCCTGAACAGCCTGACGCAAAACCTCATCGACTTTTTTATAAGCGTCAACGATTTTCATTTTTGAGCCGTTATCAATTTGAAGCAATTTATCATTTTCAACGACTAAAAGAGCGTCAACGTTTTTCTTCAAAACTTCGATGCCCTCTTCAGCTGTGCGCATACGTTTATTCATTTCAAAACCGAAAGGCTTTGTAACAACACCGACAACTAAAACGCCCATATCTCTTGCCGCTTCGGCGATAACGGGTGCTGCTCCTGTACCTGTGCCGCCTCCCATGCCTGCCGTAACAAAAAGCATATCTGCGCCGGTGATATATTCCTTAATTTTATCTATGCTTTCTTTGGCCGCGTTTGTTCCGACTTGGGGATTAGCTCCCGCCCCGAGTCCGCGTGTCAAGGCCTCTCCTAAAATAATTTTATTGGGAGCAAGATTTTGATCTAATGCTCTTGCATCAGTGTTAGCAGCTACGAAATCAACGCCCTGAACGTTAGACTCGATGATGTGATTAAGGGCATTGCCGCCGCCGCCTCCCACCCCGAAGACTACTATTTTCTCGTTCTGGCGAACATTACTACTCGTGAGCTTGAATAACTGATCTTGATTCACGATATAACACTCCTCTCCTCCATACAAGATTTTATTTTATTTTTTCGTGGTTGACAATAGTTTTCTTAAAATAATTTCTTAAATCTATCTTTAAGATTACGTAAAAATTCTCCAACGTTTTCACGCCCTGCTTCTTCGTCATCTTCGTAATCTTCATCATCATCGCCGTAGTCATCTTCCGGCCCGTAAAAAACTTCTTCATCGTCTTCGGGTTCGTATTGTTCCTCGCGTTTTTTACGTTCTCCGCGCTGTTCTTCCTGACGTTTTCTTTTCTCTGAATCTTTAGAAAGTCCCGGCAGCAGCTGATCCGATTCCATGAATAAATAAGGGTCGTTTTCAGTCAGAATTTGATACCTTAAAATTCCGGCCGCGCTGACATATGAAGCGTTATCGAGTCCCGGAGGCATTTTATAAACGGGTTCAACGGCTTTTCTAACGGGCATCTGCAAAATATCTTCAAGCATCATTTCTATACCCGGAGTATCTGAAACACCGCCGGATAAAATTATTCCTCCCGGAAAATGCTGCGGAGTTGCTTCAGCTAAAGCGTTGCGGACATATTCTCCAAAAAGTTCTTCAACACGGGCAACTATAGCCTGAGTAGCTAAATCTGCATCGATACCCTCACGGCGCAAATCTTCGGGAGGAGTTGTGAAAATTCTTTTTTTCAAATGCTCGGCTTCCCCGAAAGGAATATGAAGAACTGTAGCAATATCGCTCCTAATATGATCTCCGCCGATTGGAATACTCATAACGCGATAAGCACGCCCGCCGCGATAGCAGACTATTCCGGTAGTGCCTCCGCCGACACAGATAGAAATACAACCGGCGCGCATTTCTTCTTCATAAACTGCTCCGAGCGACGAAGCTAAAGGTTTTAATACAAGCCCTTTAACTTCAAGCCCTGAAGTCTGGACACAGTTCACAACGTTTTGAACATAAGTCATAGGTACAGCAACAGTTTGAAGCCACATATCTAACTGATTGCCGTTCATGTTCAAAGGTTCGTCAATGGGTCTTCCGTCAAGTTCGTAACTTGTAGGGATCATGTGAAGAGAATACATATTGCTGCGTAGTGCTAAATTGTCGCGCGCTCTGTCAATAACGCGGTTAAGGTCGCCTGTTTCGACGGCTTTAGAGTCCCGTCCGCCGAGCGTAACCATGCCGTGAGTGGCTTCGCTCTGAACGTCCATAGCGTTGAAAGCTACGATAACGCTGTTAAGACGCTTAGGGGAAATTCCTGTGATACTTTGAGCTTCCTGAAAGGCTTTCATTACAGACTGCCGGGCGTCCTGAAGACTTACAATAATACCCTTAGAAATTCCCTTTGAAGGAGCGTTGCCAAAACCGATTACATGCACGGAATCAGGGTAACGGGGATTTCTCTCCGCTACTATCATTGTAGTTTTCGTAGTTCCCATACTAAGCCCTACTAAAAGGCTGTCAGATTTTCCCGGCATCTTTTTACGTTCCTTTCCTTAAAAATCAAACTTAATTTTTATTTTTAGTTTAATCTTTCTTATCTTTCCTTAAAAATTCTTTCTTAATTCTAAAACTTAAATCTATAAATTTATAAATTTCATTTTTTCTTTTTTCAAGAATCAATTTGCTATTATAACCCACGTAATAAAATTTTCCCCTCATACGTTGCATCAATAATATGATTACCGCCCTCGCTTATTAACTTTTCAAAAATTTCCTCGACTGTTTGGCCTACGTCTTGGTCGGGATATTTATCGGGCTGAATTTGAAGTTCAAATTTCTGCGTGTTGTTCGAGATTTTCAGGATAAATAAATTCATTCCTGCGCGGCTCTCGTAACTTATTTCTCCGGCTTGGTTAAACCATCGGAAAGTTTGAAATTCCCTCAAAAATTTTTCCATTACTTCAATCGGCAGAGGCGACTTAAAAACTCCGTAAAATCCGCCGCTTTCTTGATTATTATCTTTTTCAATAAATTTCCAGACCGGCCCTATTATTTCCTGCTCATCTTTCGAGCCCTCTTCATAGAGCCACATTTTTCCGTCTCTTGAAATGCTCCAAAGATTTCCGCGCCAATTTACTTTTACCCAAGCCTTTATCCATTCGGCCTTAGTTACAAAACGCCCGAAACTTTCCATATGAGTTTCGATTGTTACGGGCATATCGCTTTCTAAAAATTCTTTCATGCCTTTAGCGTCTTTTAATAAATAAGGCCAAAATTCTAAGCATCTTCGCGGGAAAATTTCCCAAATTCTCTGCTCGATTTTATTAGAGTCAGCTATGATTTTATAACCTTTCAAAGCGAACCAAGATTCATACTGCGCTATATAAAACAAAATTCCGGCTATCATAGCCAGCAGATAAAGTCTTGAACGAAAACGCCCCCAGTTTATTCCTTTTTTTTTCTTTTTAGCAGCCACTGTTAATCACTACACATAAAAGAACACGGAGCAAAAATTTTTATTTCCGGTTCGAGTTTTATTCCCGTTTTGTCAAAGACTTTCCGGGCGCAAATTTCAATTAATTTAATAATATCGTCAGCAGTCGCGCCGCCTTTATTCAAAATGAAATTTGCGTGAACGTCAGAGACAACAGCATCACCGAAACTTAAATTTTTACAGCCTGCTTCGTCTAATAATTTTCCGGCGGAATATCCTTCAGGATTTTTGAAAGTACAGCCAGCGTTATGAAGTCCGTGAGGCTGGCTTCCGCGACGTAATAAATAATTTTCGAGGACTTCTTTATCGCCGTGCTTGGCCTTTCTGAAAGTCATTCGGACGTTGAGAATTATTCTTTTTTCGTCAGCAAGCGAGCATTTTCTATAGCCGAAATTAAATTCATGAGAGTCTATTAATTTTAATTGTCCGTCAGCTTCAACAACAAGAACATGATCAACAAGTTCACAAATTCCGCGCCCGCCCGCTCCGGCATTGCCCATAACTGCGCCGCCTAAAGTTCCGGGTATTCCGGCCATAAATTCAAGTCCTGCTAAATTTTTCTCGCGTAATTCTTTCATTATCGCGGGCATTTTGAAACCTGCGTCAATATCAGCTGTTATATTAGTCCGCCACTCGAATGAATTTAGATTTTGAGTCGAGATTACGATACCTTTTATTAAACCGTCAGGAAATAAAACATTACTGCCGCCGCCTAAAATATAGAACGGAATTTTTTCACGGACTACAAAGGCGAATAAATTTCTCATGTCTTCAATCGAGTCGGGAGCCGCGAAAAATTCAGCCTCTCCCCCGACGTGCAGAGTACATAACGGGGCTAAAGGCCAGCGTTCTTTTATATCTAAATCCGGCAAAGCTGAATGTAATTCGTTAATTAACATGGCGCGCTTCCAATTTCATTTAATAATTAAAATTTTCTACGTAATTATACCAAAATTTTTTCGCCGATTTTATAAACGTCTCCTGCTCCCATTGTCAAAAATAAATCGCCGGACTGTAAAGAATTTTTAATTTTTTCGAGAGCGTCATCGAAATTAACGGGCGTGATTTTTTTCTCAGCATTTTTAATAATTTCGTCTGCAGAACTGTGAGAAATTTCTTTTTCTCCTGCTGAAAAAACGGGAAGCAAAAAAATTTCGTCAGCAATGCTCAAAGCCTTAGCAATTTCGGGAGCAAATTGAGCCGTCCTTGAAAATCTGTGAGGCTGATATAAAACTAATATTCTTCGTTCGGGATAAATATTTTTTATTGCTGTTAGAGTTGCTTTTATTTCCGACGGGTGATGAGCGTAGTCGTCCATGATTAAAATATTTTTACTTTCGATTTTGCCTTTAATCTGCATACGTCTTTCAGAGCCGTGAAAATCTTTGAGAATTTTTGCGGAAGTTTCAAAATTAATTCCTGCTTCATGAGCCGCCGCGATTGCCGCCAAAGAATTTAAGACGTTATGATTTCCCGACACAGAAAGTTCAACAAGGCCGAGAAATTCTCCGTCATGAAAAATTTTGTAGCTTAGACCGCCGCCGGGATTATTTTTAATTTCGTCAGCACTCCAGTCGAAATTTTTACCTGCCTGTCCGTCAGGCCGGCCGAAGCCGTAACGGATAATTTTTCCGCGCGTTTTGTCGCACCCGTTGAAGACTTTTACTGCTCCCTCATCTTCACCGCAGATAATTAAAACTCCGCCGGTTTTTCTTCCGTCAGCAAATCTTGTAAAAGCCTTTATAACGTCATCACGTGTTTTATAGTGGTCAACGTGATCCCAATCTGCGTTAGTGATAATTGCGGTTGACGGGTGAAAAAGTTCAAAAGTTCCATCGCTCTCGTCAAGTTCGGCGATAAAATTTTCTCCTGAGCCTGAAACAGCGTTGCTTCCGATGTCCGGGACGTTAGCACCGACGTAAACAGTCGGATTTAATCCGGCGCGTAAAAAAATCAGTCCGGTCATTGAAGACGTTGTAGTTTTTCCGTGAGCTCCTGCTATGCCTATGCCGCAAGATTTATTAAAAAGTGAGCTTAAAGCCTCAGCACGTGAAAGAATTTTAACGCCGCGTTTTACAGCTTCAACGACTTCGGGATTGTCATGACTTACGGCACTGCTTAAAATTAAAGCGTCGGGCTTAAAAATTTCTATATGATCTTTCGAGTGTTCGAGTCGGCACGGGATATTTTCTAAATCGTAGTGAGGTTCTTTCAAGTCGCAGCCGGAGACTTCGAGTCCCTGAGCCTTTAATAATTTTGCAAGTGCGCTCATTCCTGCACCGCCAATGCCCATTAAATGAACACGCTGAATATTATCCAAAAATTTTTCCTCCCTTAAAATACTTAAAAAATTTGCGTAAAGTTAAAAAATATTGTAGCATTTTAACGTTAATATAAAACTCTCAGACAAAATGTCGGAGAGTTTTTTTTCAACTACTTTTTCAACTACAAAAAAGCCCCGCCGTGTCAGCAGCGAAGCAAATTTATAAATTAATTTTCAAAATTAAAATCTAAATTTTTTCGCGGAAGATTTCCTGTTAAATAATCAACAAATTCTGAAATTTTTTCTTCAGCTATGAAAGGAGTTTGAAGACGGATTGCTCTCGGACTTTCGTTGTCTCTGAAAAGCATATCGCCGCGTCCCGTAAGTTTTTCAGCGTCAGTTATTCCGATGATATTTTTAGAGTCAGCCGCTGAAGATAAAGAAAACGCAGCACGGGCAGAAATATTTGAACGTATCAAAGTCGTTACGACATCAGCTGACGGCCTTTGAGAAGCTATTATCATGTAAATTCCAGCCGCGCCGGATTTCTGTGCAAGACGGACGATTAAATCTTCAAATTCATTGCCCGATTGATACATTAAATCTGCTAATTCGCTGATAACTATAACGATTTCGGGAAGCCTGTCTTTTTTCGGCAGTCTTCGATTGTAAGCTGATAAAGTTCTGACACGGTTTTTAGCAAAATTCGCCGTCCTTGATTCCATAGCTTCATAAGCCCATTGAAGAGCCTTTAGAGCGTCATCACTGTTAAAAACTACAGGCATTAATAAATGAGGCAGACCCTCATAAACTGCAAACTCGACATGGCGCGGATCAATTAAAATTAATTGTAATTGTTCAGGATTTCGGCGCGAACACATGCTAATAATCGAGGTATGAAGAAAATTATTTTTTCCCGAATCTTTACCGCCCGCGACGAGCAGAGAAGAAATTTCTTCGAGCCCTTTAATTAAAAATTTTCCGTCAAACTGAGCCCCTAAAGGTACAGGAAGACGCGAGGAATTATCTTGAAATTCGTCAGACTCAAAAACGTTTCTCAAAGAAATTTTTTTTCGTTCAGGATTAGGAACTTCAATCCCTACGTAACGGGTGCCGGGTATAGGTGCCTCTATCCTTACCGACATTACAGCCAAAGACATAGCTAATTCTTCATCTAAATCAGCGACTTGATTAACTTTCATGCCCGGAGCAAGTTCGATTAAAAATTGAGTTACTGAAGGGCCTGTGAAAGTTTCAGCGATTGAAGCACTAACGCCGAAATTTTTTAACGTTGAGATTATAGTCCTGCCGAATTTATCATAAATTTTCGTATTTTCCCGCGAAATTTCAAATTTAGGAGCAGACCCGAAAAGTTCCAAAGGCGGAAAATTATAAACACCGCTTGAAGTTTCGAGGCTGAAATCCGGGATTAAATTTTCAAAGCCGTCATTAAAATTTACGTCCGGCAAAGACTGGCGTGTTCTTCGTGAATTATCGCGCTGAGTTCTTGATGAATTTTTCGAGAGTTTAGACTCCGGCATTGACATAGCTCCGGCATCAATCGAAGCAAGTAAATTATCAATAATTTCAACGGCGTAATTATTATTATTTTTCACTGCTTCTGTTTTTTCCGGCTCTTCCTCTAAATCAGCGGCGTTAAATTCTTCTTCGGTGTAAAAATTTTCTTCTTCGTTTTTATCTTCAATTTTTACAGGCTCGGGGTCGGGTTTTAATCTTGGGCGCGGAATTTCGGGGAGTCCTGTTTTCTTTTTTTCTTCAGGCAGGGAAAAATCTCCGTCAACTTTTAACTGCGGTTCAGGAAGATTTTTCATAAATAAAATATTTTCCGGCCTGTCTGACGGATAATTATCAGAATTTTCAACGACCGGCCTGCGTCTTCTGCGCG
>CAMVMK010000056.1 GCA_947168585.1 uncultured Fretibacterium sp. | reverse complement strand
TCTTCAACAGTGTGATGATAATCGACCCAAGTGTCGCCGGTGCAGGAAATTTTTAAGTCAAAGCGGCCGTGTGAAGCAAACAACGTCAGCATATGGTCAAGAAAGCCGCAGCCGGTTTTAACGTCATTTCGTCCCGCTCCGTCAAGGTCAAGAGCTAAAAGTATCTGCGTTTCTCTCGTTGTTCGCTCTATTTCAGCTTGTCTCATTGTTTTACTACCTCCCTCAAAACTTCGAGCATATTCTGCATCTGTTCGGCTGTGCCGATTGTAATTCTATTAAAATCCGCGATTTTTTCAGGTTTATTAAAGTGTCTAATCATAATTTTACGGCGTTTTAGAGCCTCGAAAATTTCTGAGCCGTTAATTTTTTCATGACGGACAAATAAAAAATTTGCAGACGAGTCTAAAACTTCAAAGCCGATTTCGCGGAGTTTATTTTTAGTGTCATCGCGGACAGTCTTAATTAAATTAATATTTTTCTGCGTTCTTTCTTCGTCTTCAAGAACTGCAAGTCCTGCCGCCTGAGTCATTGCGTTAATATTATAAGGCGCAACGGTGTTTTTTATATCGTTAATATCTTTTGCAATTTCTTCGCACGCCATGCACCAGCCGAGACGGGCTCCGGCAAGACAGCGCGATTTTGAAAACGTACGGACTACAGCTAAATTTTTATATTTGTGAATTAAATCTTTAACGCTTGAATTTTCTTCAGCAAAATCTACATAAGCCTCGTCAATTATAATTAAACTTTCGGGATTTTGATTTATGATTTTTTTTATATCATCGAGGCTTAAAATTAAACCCGTCGGGGCGTTAGGATTTACTATAAAAATTGTCCGGCCTCCTAAATTTTTATAGTCATCGGGATTAATTCTAAAATTTTCGTCCAAAGGAATTTGAAGAAAATCAACGCCGTGAAATTTAGCTAAAATTTTATAAAACGAGTAAGTAATATCCGGGAAAGCCGCGCCGCGTCCGCAAAAAGCCGTGAATAAAAAATTCAAAATTTCATCGCTTCCGTTGCCGAAAACAATTTCAGATTTTTTAACGTTCATTAAAGCCGCAAGTTTTTCACGTAATTTCAAGCAGTCAGGGTCAGAATAAAAATTCAAAGTCTCTGCAGAAATCCCGACACTTTTTATTAAATCAGCAGACGGCTGAAAAGGCAGCTCGTTAGTATTTAATCTATCGTAGCCGTTCATGCTTTCAAGTTCTTCGCTGGTGTCGTAAGGGTCTAAGTTAAATTTAGAGTTCAAAAATCTGCTCATAAATTAATCTCCAATCTTAAATGGAATTTCAGGCAGAGTTAATTTTTCTTTCGGGTAAAAATGCCCGGTTTCGGTTAAATCTTCGTTGATTTTTGCTTTCAAGTCTTTCAAATCTCCGGCCGCATAAGCTCCGACTACAGCATTTAATGCTAATGCTCCGCCGGTCTTTAATGTTACAGTTTCAGCCCCTATCATATCGGCTTTAATTTGGTTCCAGAGTTTATCTTTACTGCCGCCTTCGGTGATTATGATTTTGTCGATAGGAGTTCCGGCTTTGCGTGAACGCTCTGCAATTTCAGAATATTCGCCCGCTATTGCTTCAAGAACTGCGCGCCATAAAATAAACTGGTTAGTGTTCATGTTCATGTTTATGAAACAGCCGTGAACTTCTCTGAAACCTTCAGGGCCGCCTGTCAGCCACGGTAAAAATCTCACACCGTCCGAGCCGTTTTGTAATTTTTCTGCTCCGTCGCTCAAAAATTTATAATAAGTATCGTCGCCGGGTCTGTTGCAGACATTATCTCTAAACCATCTTAATGCAAGTCCGCCCGTCCTCACGAAGCCCCAATAAAAATAAGTATCAGGTAAAGTCCCGGAATTAAAAATTAATCCGTTGCCTTTTTTAGAAAGTCCGGGAATAATTCCGCTCGTTGAAATACAGAACATCGAGCAGGTTCCTGCAACGTCAACTGCATGTCCCGGCTCATAAACTCCGCAGGCCAAGAGAGACTGCATAGTGTCCCCTGCTCCTGCGCAGATTGAAATTCCTTCGGGAAGTCCCGTTAAATCCGCGCATTTTTTTGAAAGTCTGCCGACTATGTCGTAAGGCTTTTTAATCGCAGGCATTAAATTTTTGTCTATGCCTAAAATTTTCAGCTGTTCGTCCGACCATTCTTTTTTAATTACGTTATAGCCCAATCCCCAGCCGGACATTGCGCCCCAGTCTATGAAAGCATCTTCGGCCTTTAAGCCTGCTAAGTTCATTAAAATATAAGGAGCGTTGTGAATAAATTTTTTAACGTCTTTAATATTCGGAGAATTTTTTAACAGCCAGCGTGCATGAAGAGCGGGGAATAAACATAAAGGTTCAGGATTTCCTGTTTCTTTTGCCCAAATATCTAAATTTAATTTTGAAAGTTCGTCCGCGTCTTCTTGGGTCCGCGAGTCTAAATAATTAATATAAGGCGTTACAGCTCTGCCGTCAGCGTTAATTCCTGCAATTCCGCAGATAATTCCATCGCCCATTATTGAACGGATTGAATTAACGTCAAGATTTTTTTCGCGCATAATCTCAACGCATTTTTTCGCGCCCTTTAAGACAAGTTCAAAATATTCATGGACATTCATTTGAACCCAGCCCTGTTCGGGGTAATATAAAGTCGTAGGATTTACATCAACTGCAGCTTGAACGCCTTTTTCGTCATAAATTGAAACTTTGACGCTCTGAGTTCCTGCGTCAAAACAAAGATAATAATTCAAAATAAAAAATACCTCCGCAAAAAGTTTTTTACTTCCTAACTCCTGCTTCCTAATTACTACTTGCTTTACTCAATGTCGTAATAAACTTGATAATTCATATGGCTGACTTTATTATTTTGAAACTCAAAAGTTATAAAAGTCATTTCGCCGTCTTGATAATTATAGAGATTTTCTTCTTTGTCTTTAGGTTCGCCTAATGTCTCTATAACTTTTTCAGCATCATCGCCGATTTTAATTCCGCTGAATGATTTTTTGCCGCCCGAAATATCTACGCCCGTTAAGGATTTATCTAAATATTCGAGTGTTAAATTATTGTATGTAAAATTTACACGCTCTAAATTATCCGAGCCGACAGTCTCGCGTT
Organism: uncultured Fretibacterium sp.; assembly: GCA_947168585.1. Classification (GTDB taxonomy): domain Bacteria; phylum Synergistota; class Synergistia; order Synergistales; family Aminobacteriaceae; genus JAFUXM01. The sequence goes on along the minus strand of CAMVMK010000056.1, from coordinate 8,974 downwards.
CCTGTTTCTTAGGTCTTCCCGATAATTTCACAGCTTTTTCAGGAGTTACTCCAAACGTCAAATATAAATTCATGACTAATTTATGCACGGGATTATCTTGATATTTTTCGTTATAACAGGCGTCTAAATATTTTCCGAAAACAAAAGCAGAGCCATCGTCAAAAGGATTATCAATTTCGTACCATGTTGCGCCGTCAGTTACAAATTTATCGAGGACAACAACAAAATTATCAGGATTTAATTTTCCTAAAATTTCTGATTCTGTGCTTGGGTCTTCGCGTATTCTTACGTTAGTTCCGTTACAGCGTCCTAAGGTCGGGAAACTTTGAAATTCCGGAAGACGGTCAGCAAAAGCAGCCGAAGAAATTAAAACGCAGATTAATAACGCAAATATAAATAATTTTGAATTTTTCATGATTAGATTCTTCCCTTAAATATATATTATAAAGAAAGAGACCAGAAAAAAATCCGATCTCTTTCGATTAAGTTAGTGAAGAAAGAATTTTTTTACTTCCTGCTTCCTAACTCCTAATTCCTAACTCTATTTCATTGCGTTTTTGACTCTCTCATAGAGACCGTCCGACCACTTGAATAAACTTCCGAGTTTATAGAAATCCTGAGCTTTTTCTCTGAAACCTTTTAAGACCTCTTCGCTGGGAACTGTAACAGTAACGCCTTCTTTTTCCATTAAGCCGCGATAATAATCATTGGCTTTTGCTTGTAATTCGTTGTTGAAAACTCCGGCCTCGTGTCCTGTCTCAACGAGTGCTTTCTGCTGTTCGGGCGTGAGAGCGTCAAACCACATTGACGAGCAGATCCAGTTTGTGAAATTCAAGACGTGGCCGTCAAGGATTAAATATTTCGCAACTTCGTGATGTTTGCGTCCGTAGAGGGTGCTTAACGGGTTTTCGCCGCCGTCAATAGTTCCCTGCTGAAGGGCTGTGTAAACATCGCCTAAACTCATTCCGACAGGAGTCGCGCCTAAAACTTCAAAGCCTTTAGTCTGAATTTGGTTAGTCGGAACTCTAATCTGAAGTCCTTTGAGATCCTCGACAGTCTTAACTGGTTTAGTCGTGAGAGTATGACGTTCGCCGTAAGCCCAGTTAGACGTAACGATTTTCAAGCCCATTGAGTTTAATTTTTCGCTCTGTTCTTTCCACCAGTCGGACTCAACTAATTTCCAGCATTCGTCCCAATTAGCAAATAAAAACGGTCCAAAAACTATTCCCATATCCGGCACTCCGTAGTCAGCAAAGAAAGCTCCGTCAGCTAAAGTCATAACGCCCTCGCCGAGCAGCATCTGGTCAATTAAATCTGTTTTGTTGCCAAGCTGAGAGTCCGGGAAAATTTCCATAGTAAGGCCTGTGTTGCGTGCCGCTAAAAGTTCTTTCCATTTCGCAAGAGCCTGCCCGATAGGTTCGCTCATCGAGTTTTCAAAACCAAGCTGCAAAACAACATCAGCCGCCGCAGGAGCAACAAGCAAAGCCGTTAATAAAAGTGCCGCAAAAAACTTTTTCATAGAAAAACAATCCTCCTAAAAAAATTTATTAATAAAATTTGGAATTGATATTAATTTTATCAAATTTTAGGAGAATTTCTTTAAGAAAATTTTTATTGTTTTTTACGAACTATTACAGCGCCCGGAATAAAAACGCACATATCCATTTCGCGCTCGATTTTTTGAACTTGAGCGGGCAAATCTTCAAAATGATAAGAATTTTTTTCGGGAGTTCTATCCGGTGCCCAACGTAAAATTTTACTTCGGTCGTGCATATATTCGCTGAATGGCTGAGAGTCTAAAACTTCCGGCGGATAAGCAGGATAAGCCCCTAAAGTCCCGCACTCTAAATCTTCAATGACGTAAAAACCTCCTGGCGAAACTAAATCCCAGAAAAGTTCGAGTGAACGCCGTTGATCGCCCCAAGCGTGTGAAGCATCGTCTAAAATTATGAAAGCTGAACCGATTTTATTTTTGAGTTCGTTGAAAGTTTCTTTTGCGACTGCGTTCCCGATGACGATATTAATTCTTTCTTCTTCGAGATTTTTTGCGTTTTCGTCAAGGTCTACGCCGTAAATTTCAGCGTTAGGGAAATATTCTTTCCATGTTCTTAAAGAACTTCCGCCTGCGCAGCCGAATTCGACAAGATTAAATTTGTTGTTTCTAAAAGAGTGAAATAAAAAGTCGTAATGCCTTAAATAATCATGAGTTAAAAATAATCTTTGCGAAAAATTTACCCCCCCCCACAGAAATATTCATGACGGAGGCCTTGTCTGTTCCTTGAATAAAGCCGTATTTATCGAGAATACTTTTATCTTGAGAAAAAACAGCCTCTAAATTTTTCCTGATTTTTTCAGCGTTTTTAATATCATCACGAAGAATAAAAATTCGATTGAATAAATAATTAAATGCGCCTTTAATTTTAGCTATCATCACAAAATCATCTCCTTAAAAAATTTTTTGAGGGTTAGGAATTTTTATTTTTACTCGTAATCTATTCTTTCAATCTTGAAAATTACCGGTCTCGTTCCGTCCGAACAGCAGGCTATCATTTCGTTTTCATGAGCCATCCAGCCTTTCATAATTGAGCCGCCTTGCAAGCCCGTATAAATATAACGCGAAATTGCGTCCCAAAGTTCTGAGCAGTGCGGAATTTTCGGACCTCCTGCTACAGTGTCGGGATCAGCAGAAGTTTTAACGAGAGTGTTTAATCCGCCGTGCCAAAAATTATCATCATGTTCTTCATCACGGTAAAAAATAAATTCGTCGCCGATGTTATAACACGGACAAGCACCGGAATTTTTATCAGCGCAGTATTTTTCTTGAAGTTCCGGAAATAATTTTTTGTCGATTACTGTTAATTTTACTTTATGACGCATGATTTATTCGATGTTAGCTTGAAGCCACGCTCTAAGTTCGTCAGCCTCTTGAAAACCTACACGGCGCGAAGCTACTTTACCGTCCTTAAAAATCATTAAGTTCGGGATACTCATAACGCGGAATTTTTTAGCAAGCTCAGAATTTTCTTCGGAGTCGGCTTTGAAAAATTCGACTTTTCCGTCAAACTCTTCTGAAAGTTCTTCGACTATCGGAGCAATAGCTTTGCAAGGTCCGCACCATGTTGCAAAAATATCAAGAAAAGCAATTTTCGCCGCTTCGAGTTCCGTTGTGTCGTTGTTAGTAATGATTTTAATTGCCATCTCTAAATCTCCATAACTGCATAGAAACAAATTCTTCAACTTTTGCCATATCCGTTGTAGGTTCAAAACGTTTTACAACGTTGCCTCTTCTGTCAACGACAAATTTAGTGAAGTTCCATTTTATGTCGGGCTTGCTTGCAAAATCCGGGTCAGCCTTTCCGAGCATATCATTCAAAACCGGCGTGAGTTTGTTATCAGCGTCAAAGCCTTCAAAACCCTGCTGGCTTTTAAGGAACGTATAGAGTTTTAACTCGTTCGGGCCGTTTACGTCAGATTTTTTATACTGTTCGTAAGTCGTATTGAAATGAAGGGCGCAGAAATTGTGAATTTCCTCATCAGTGCCGGGAGCCTGTCCGCCGAACTGGTTGCAGGGAATGTCGATAATTTCAAGACCGTCATCGTGATATTTTTCGTACATACTTTCAAGCTGCTCGTATTGAGGAGTGAAGCCGCAGCCGGTCGCAGTGTTGACGATTAAAATAACTTTGCCCTTGAAATTGCTCAAAGAAACTTCTTCGCCTGCACTGTTGAAAACAGAATAATCATAAATGCTGCTCATTGAAGCATACACCTCCGAATTAAAATTAAAAATAAATAAAGTTAAAAAAATTAAAATGAAAGTCATCATGAGGAAATTTTATCATAGAGCCGTGTCTTTAGAACTTAAAATCTAAATTTTTTTGATAAATTTTTTGCAGGAGTTTAACGAAATTCAAAACGCTTTCTCTTTTATCGCCGGCATGAGTGCATAAAACACAAGAAATTTTTTCCCGACAGTCAAACAAAGTCCAAGCAAATTCCCCGTTATGATCGTTCAAAAATCCCGGAGCAAGACAAACGCCCTTACGAGCCTTAATATTCGTCAAAGTTGTTTCGCGGTCATTGCTGTTGAAATGCTGAATATTAATTGCCCTTATAAGGAGGCCGTTGCGCTCACACGTGGGGAACTCAGACAGCAAGAACGAAAATTGATGCAGTTTCTCCGGCAGTCTGGACAGAAAAAACTGCGGCTCAAGATAAAGCTGTTGTTGATAATCTCGAAAAAATCGCAAAAGAAAACGGGCGTTCAATGGCTCAAGAGGCTCTCGCGTGGATGTTAAGCAAACCTTTTATCTGCTCGCCTGTCGTTGGAACTACAAGCGTTCAACACGTTGAAGAAGCAGCCTCAGCAGTTGAAATTAAATTAAGCGATGACGAAATAGCAGCTCTTGAAGCTCCCTATATTGCCCACACAAAGCAGCACGCTTTTTAATTTTAATGTAAGGAGAATTTTATTAATGAAAATAATTTTTGCTTTTATTTCGGTTATGATTTTCTCAATTTATGCAAACGCTGCTGAAAATCAAAAAGTTAAGTATATTGACGCTCCGAAATTTGAAAATCAAATTTATCTTTACGGCGAGCCGGATAAATCTGATGTAGATTTTGAACAGTGGTATGAAATTGAAAATCGCGGACAATTCGTCAGAAATGTTAAAGTTCCTACCTTAATTCCGTATCTTCCTGAAAAAGAAAAATCAAACGGTGCGGCAATAATTATTGCTCCGGGCGGTGCCTTTCTTCATCATACTTTCGGGAGCGGCGGCTACGAGGCTGCGGAATGGTTTAAGAAGCAGGGCTTTGCGACATTTATTTTGAAATACCGCGTTGAAATAACTCCTCGTGAAGAAGCAGATTATCAAGCCTATGTTGCTGAAAAAATGGCCGGTTATATCGCCGGAGGTTTGAGCGGAAATTATGCCCCTGCTACTCCTGATTATGCTTTTGAAGATATTAACGCTGCTGTGAAATTATTAAGAACCCGTGCAGAAGAATTTAACATTAAGCCCGACAAAATCGGCATAGTAGGATTTTCAGCAGGTGCTTTAATGGCCGTTTACAATGCCGAGAGCGCAGAGCCTGATAGCAAAGCTGATTTTATAGCGTCAATTTACGGTCAGTTAGTAATGCGAGAAATGCCTGAAAAACTGCCTCCGATGTTCGCGGCTATGTCTTCAGATGATGAACTTTCAGGGCAGAGCGGTTTTGAAATTATTCAGGCTTGGCAGAAACGCGGAATAGTTGAACTTCATTTATACGGCAAAGGCGGACATAATTTCGGAATGGGTCATGAACCTTTCACGAATTATTTATGGCCGACAGAATTTTTAGCGTGGCTTAGAATGTTAGAAATTATCAATCAGCCGGCAAACGAAGTTAAAATTAAATTAAATAACGGCCTCGAAATGCCTCAGTTCGGGCTCGGAACTTTCCGCTCAAGCGTTGAACAAGCTCACGATGCAGTTCTTGCGGCATTGAAAGCAGGTTATAGACATATTGACACTGCTCACGCTTATCAAAATGAAAGAGGCGTAGGCGCGGCAATACGCGAGTCAGGAATACCGCGTGAAGAAATTTGGATAACGAGCAAATTGTGGCCGACCGATTATAATTCCGGCAACGTTGAAGAATCTATTAATAAAATGCTTGAACGTCTCGGAACAGATTATATAGATTTGCTTTATCTTCATCAGGCTGTCGGAGATTACAAGGCTGGCTGGCGCGGACTTGAACAGGCTGTGAAAAGCGGCAAAGTTCGTGTTATAGGCTTATCGAATTTTGACGTTAAAGAAGAGTTATTTGATGAAATTCTCTCGAAAACTGAAATTAAACCCGCAATAGTTCAAATTGAACTGCACCCTTATGCTCAGAGAAAAAAATTTAGAGAAAAATGCACGGAAAATAATATCGCTGTCGAAGGCTGGTATCCTTTAGGCGGAACTCACGGCGGCAATGATATTTTATTCAAAGATCCTGTTATTCAGGAAATTGCAGGACGTTACGGAAAAACACCAGCTGAAATAATTTTGCGCTGGCACGTTCAGGAAGGATTTTCAACTATACCGGGCTCAAGAAATCCCGAACACATAAAGCAAAATATTGCTGTTTATAATTTCGCTCTTTCTGAATCAGACATGAATAAAATCCGCGCGCTTGATTCAGAAAAAAGATTTTTCACATCAACTTGGGAAGAAATTCAACGCTTTAACGACTGGAAGCCGGAGGATTAAAAAATTATGAGTGTCTTTGAAGATTTACGAAACGGAAAAAGTTACGACATTCGCGACGAGTTTTATATTAAAGAAGCTCACGGCGAAATGGCGCGGTGCCGTCATCTTTGCTGGGAAATTAATAACACCGACCCGAATGACAGCGAAAAAATTATCACTCTCGAACGCGAATTATTTAACGGGAATTTGAAGAAAGGAAGTTTTTTGACTCCGCCTTTTCAGATTGACTGCGCCCGCTGCGTTCACATGGGTGAAAATGTTTTTGCTAATCACGGCTTAACAGTAATGTCAATCGGAACAATTATTATTGAAGACGGCGTTATGTTAGGCCCTGAAGTCGGACTTTTCACGGTCAATCACGAGCCCAAAAATATCCGCGTAATAATGACAAAAGAAATTCACATTAAGAAAAATGCTTGGATCGGAGCAAGAGTAAATATTCTGCCCGGCGTTACAATCGGCGAAAATGCAATTATCGGTACAGGCTCAGTAGTAACTAAAGATGTTCCGGATAACTGCGTAGCTGTCGGAGTTCCTGCCAAAATTGTCAAAGAAATTTAAGAAAAAAATGAGGTGTGAAAATAATTCCTCACGCCTCACTCCTAATTCCTAATTAAAAAATTAAAGTCCTGCTGCTTTTCTTAATTCTTCAGCGCGGTCAGTTTTTTCCCAGCCTGGCAGAACAGGTAAATCAATTCTTCCCATATGTCCGTAAGCCGCAAGAGCCTTATATTGAGGTTTTCTCAAATCTAAATCGCGGATAATTGCGGCGGGTCTAAAATCAAAATGTTCGCGGAGAAGTTTCTCAATTTTATCTTCGCTGATTTTTCCTGTTCCAAAAGTATTGACGTTCAAAGAGACAGGCTCGGCAACTCCGATAGCGTAGGCGACTTGAATTTGACACTCGTCAGCAATTCCTGCCGCTACGATATTTTTAGCAGCGTAACGGGTCATATAAGCACCGCTTCTGTCGACTTTCGTGGGGTCTTTGCCGGAAAATGCTCCGCCTCCGTGTGGTACCCAGCCGCCGTAAGTATCAACGATAATTTTTCTTCCCGTTAATCCGGAGTCAGCCATAGGACCGCCCTTAACGAAACGCCCCGTAGGATTTACGAAAATTCTCGTATTCTGGTCAATTAAATTTCCCGGAACTATCGGCGTTATAACGTGCTCGATAATATCTGCGCGGATTTCTTTCAAACTTGCTTCAGGGTGATGTTGTGCTGAAACTACGATAGTATCAGCGTGAACGGCTTTTCTGTTTTCGTAGCGCAAAGAAACTTGAGTTTTTCCGTCCGGCCTTAAATAATTAAGAGTTCCGTCTTTGCGGACTTTTGTTAATTGTCTCGCTAATGCGTGTGAAAGGGCTATCGGCATGGGCATAAATTCTTTAGTTTCGTTAGTTGCGTATCCGAACATCATTCCCTGATCGCCTGCGCCGGTTTTTGCGATATCCTGTTCAGTGATTGAAGTGTCATCGCGGACTTCGATAGCGTTATTAACACCCTGGGCAATGTCGCCGGACTGTTCGTCAATAGCTGTTAAGACTGCGCAAGTGTCGCCGTCAAAGCCATATTTAGCGCGTGTATAGCCGATACCGTTGATAGTTTCGCGGGCGATTTTCTGAATATCAACGTAAGTTTTCGTGCTGATTTCGCCTGCAACGACTACAAGGCCGGTTGAAACTAAAACTTCACAGGCAACGCGCCCCATCGGGTCATCTTTGAGAATAGCGTCAAGAACGCCGTCAGAAATTTGATCCGCAACTTTATCGGGGTGTCCTTCGGTTACTGATTCTGATGAAAAAATAAAATTCTCTGCCAATTAATTTACCTCCGTAATTATTAAAAATATAAAAAAGCGCACTCCCCGAATGATTTAAGAGAGTACGCTGAAATTTCTTTCTTTATATATTCTCTCTCTCATCATTCAGCATTAATTTAAGCTGCCGATATTGGCACCTGATTCAAACAGGTTGCCGGGCTTCACAGGGTCGGTCCCTCCACCTCTCTCGATAAGAGCAAAAATTTTTAATTAAAAATTAATTATTTTTTACTTTGAGTACAACTCAACCGCAAGAATTTCGTTGACTTCGATCGGAAGTTCCTCGCGTAAAGGTTCGCGGATTAATTTCGCGCTAAACTGAGCCTTGTCTTTTTCAAGATAAGGAACGCTGAACGAAACAAAGCCGTTAAAATTCGTTTCTACTAACGGATTAGTGCGCGTTTTTTCCTTAAGGCTGATGACATCGTTGACTTTTACGCCGTATGACGGAATATCAACTTTGTTGCCGTTTACTAAAATATGGCCGTGATTGACTAATTGGCGAGCCTGACGGATTGAGCGTGCAAAACCTGTTCTGTAAACGAGGTTATCAAGTCTGCATTCAAGAGCCTTTAATAAAGCAACGCCTGTCATTTCCTGACTCTTTTTCGCTAAATCAAAATAACGTGCGAACTGTCTTTCAAGAATTCCGTAATAAGCCTTAATCTTCTGTTTTTCCATTAACTGAAGGCCGTACTGTGAAACTTTCTGGCCTGCGCGTGCTGCTGAAGCGGCTGCATTCTTTTTAGTATCTGAACGTTTCAATGCCTTAGGGTGTCCGCAAACGTTCACGCCTAAATGTCTGCATAATTTGAAACGAGGTTCTCTTCGTGTTGCCAATTTAATTAAACTCTCCTTAAAAATTTATAAAATCTATCAAAAGTTTCTTGTGAGTTTATCAC
>CAMVMK010000055.1 GCA_947168585.1 uncultured Fretibacterium sp. | reverse complement strand
TCGCTCTTGCTGAAGCTGTTGACGCTAAAGACGCTTACACTAACGGCCATTCAGTAAGGGTCGCTAAATATTCGCGCGAAATTGCACGGCGTTTAGGAAAATCAGAAAAAGAGCAGGAAGAAATTTTTATGATGGGACTTTTGCACGACATCGGGAAAATCGGAATACCTAACGCAATTCTCAATAAGCCCGGAAAATTAACCGATGAAGAATTTGCAAAAATCAAAGAACATTCCGTAATGGGCTACGAAATTTTAAGCCACGTTACAGAACTTCCGGCCTTAGCTGCAGGAGCGCGCTGGCATCATGAACGTATAGACGGCAGAGGCTATCCCGATAAATTGAGCGGTGAGGCTATTCCAGAAGAGGCAAGAATTATAGCCTTAGCTGACTCTTATGACGCTATGACAAGCACTCGGAGTTATAGAAGTTTAATGCCCCAAGATAAAGTCCGCGAACAAATTCTTGAAGGTAAAGGCACTCAGTTTGATTCAAAATTTGCTGACGTTATGATAGCAATGATTGACGAAGATAAAGAATATAAATTGCACGAGTGAAGATATAGTGAGGGGTGAGGGGTTAGGGGTGAGTTTAATTCGTAATTCGTAATGCGTAATTATTTTTTTAATTCCTAACTCCTAACTCCTAATTGCTTTTAATTATCACGGGGATTTTATGTTGTCTTGCAAACTCGCTGACTTTAACATCATAGGGCATTAAAGTTACTGGAAGACCGAAAATTTTAGCTAATACCCCGAAATGCAGTCTCATTCCAACAGCTGACGAGGCCTGCGAAAATAATTTTTGAGCGTCATCGAAATTTTTTAGTAATTTAATTTCGTCTAAGCCTAAAATTTCTTTATTTTCGATTAAAATTTCTTCGTCTTCAACAGAAAGAGCCGCGCCGATTTTTTTGCCGTTAAAATTTTTGACTTTCGGAGCGATTATCTCAACGAATTTTTCAAGATTTTTATACGGCCTTAAATTAACAAGGATAAGAGGTTTTAACCCCTCATCCCTGACCTCTAACCCTTGACTGCCCTCACCTAATTTCAAAACTAAGTCTTGGCCGAGTTCTAAATTTTTGCAGTTAAAATCTTTTGCAATCTTGAAAGAATTTTCATCTCTTACTTGAACTTTTTCGCAAAGTCTTAAAGCATTACGTGTAAAAAATTTCGCAAGTTTTGAATTTAACGGTCCGATTGACTGCCCGAGAGCAAAAATTTTTAACTTAAATAATTTCGCAAGCCTGACAACTCCCCAATAATAAACACAGGATTTAATGCTCGTTGAGTCTTGAAAAAGTCCGCCGCCGCCTAAAATTAAATTTTTGCTTTTCCGCAGGGCTTTCACTACTTCAAAAATTTTCCAGCGGTTTACGGATTCAACGTTAAAATTTTTCCGCGTTTCTTCAGGATTATTTGAAAGAACGATGATATTTTTATTTTCAATTCCGCGTTCGTTCAAAATTTTTATGCAGGCAAGCAGTAAAAGCTCATCGCCTAAATTCCCGAAGCCGTAATAACCCAGCAAGCAAGTTTTCATGATATTAAAGGCCGGATTAATTTCAATGCCGGAATCAAAATAAATTTCACGGCAGCAACAGCAATAAGACCGACAATTAACCCTGTCCAAAGTCCGTTAAATTCGCGCAATAAAATTAAAAACATCGGAGTATGAAAATGGCAGAAGCTGTTAATAACGGACGAAAAACCTAAAACGACTCCGATCCTGAAAATTTCACGGTAATGAGCAAAATAATTTTTCGCAGCTAAAAAATTTAATAAAATTAATGACGGATAGCCTATAAAAACTTCGCGTGTTCTTGGACGCGCAATTAAAAGTTTTTCGAGAGTTACGCGGATTTTTGCCTCAAAGCCGGGAATAAATGCAACGTTGCCGCTCCTGAAAATTATTAAAGCTATACCGGCCAATAAAACCCCGAATAAAGCTATTTCACCCCAAAGCGGAGGACGCGAAAGAAATTCTATTAAACTCTCCGGATGTATTCTCTTTTTTAAGTCGTGAAGCAGAACTAAAACCGGAGGCAGAATTAAAGTAAATTTAACGCCCGAAAAAGTATTTAATCTCAGCATATAAGCCGTAACACTGAAGAATGACGCGAGAGCCAGCCCGCCGATGATAATAAATAAAAACGCAGGAATAATTTTTCTATTTTTATTTTCGTCCATTGCGAGTAAAGACGCTTCGACAGCAATTAACGGCGCAGTGAAAGCCCCGACAAGACGCGAAACTGAATTTATTTTGAAAGCCGCAAAAGTCAAAATTAAATTCAAAATCACGGCAATCACGAAAAATTTTTTATCGGGATTTATTCCCATTCTGATTAAATATTTTGAAAGCGCGAAAATAAACACCGCACATAATGCCCAAGCCGCAAAAATATTTTTTCCGGGATTTTTATCAGCAAAAACTGGAGCAGGCCAAGCTAAATTAAAGCCGTGAGATTTAAGTTCGTCAGCCAATAATTTAACTTCTTGAGCAAAATCTTTGAATAAAAAATCCGAAGTGTTAGCCGGTGCAGTTCTAAGCAGTAATAATCTCACTGAACGTTCAACGGCGGCTCGGATTAATCTGTCGCGGAGAGCAGTACGCGAAATTTTACGCGATGTCATTTCCTCGTTAGTAACACTGTGCAAAGGAATTAACAGCGGTGAAGCAAGGGCATTTAATTGAGGCTCGCCGACTTGACGCGAAAACTCTACGACAGCGAGAGGAATTTTTAACTCGTGAGCTTTTTTTGCCATTCTGCTTACGTCAGGATAACCCGAAACAAATTCTCCGGACGGCGTGAAGACGCTCACGGGATAAAGTTTATTAACTTCTTCTAACATTATCGAGGCTCTTTCAGATAAATGACCGGGCGAAGGAGCAGGACGGTAATAAATTTTAAGTCCGAGTCTTTTTGCAGTTTCAAGTCCGTCAATGTCGGGAATAATTCCGGAAGTTTTGAGCATATTCGAGGGCATTGTCAAAAAAACAGGAGCAATATTATCTTCAGAGATTGCAAAACGAATTCTCAGCCATTTATTTAATAAATTTTTATAAGGACTTTCGGGCAAAATTGAAATTACAGTGCCTTCAGTTTCGCGTTCAGCGTCTCTAATTTTTTTTATTTCGGCCTGCCCTATTCCGTGATCTAAATTATCGCCGGTTAGTTCGCTGACCATTAAACCTGTAAGGCCGTTGTCAATTAAAATTTTCAGAGCTTCATCAACTTCGAGCCCGGAATTTTTCGCTAAAATTAAAATTTCGCGGTAATCCGTGAGAATAGCAACGTTATTATTAGCGTGTTCGAGCCTTAATCTCGGCATTAAAGCAAAGACAGAACACGCAAGAATTATAAGAAAAAAAACAGCGTATAAAAATTTTCGTTTCATTGTAAAATAAATTTATCTCCTTCAAAAATTAAAGTTTTGCGAGCAGCCACTTAAATCCGTAGCCTTCGAGTTTAATTTGATTTGAGTCAAATTTTTCGCCTGTCATCATATCGTGATAATTAAAAATCCCGTCTAATTGTTCATTAACCGTGAAAGTTTGAGCCTCATTGCTGAAATTAAAGAATGCTAACATTTTTTCTTTTTGAGTCTTTTCGCCGTAATAGCGTCCGATCCCTAAGACGTGATTATTATTTGTCTCGATGAGCCATGTGTCCGCCGAATTTGAAAAAACTGATTGAATATCCCGAAGCGTTATCATTTTATGAACAGCGTTGAAAATTTTTCCTTCGGGTGTTGTCATGTCCTCGCGCCCCGCCGCGTTTTCCCAATTAAACGAGCCTCTGTGAATATAACGGCTGTCTTCGGATTTTTCGGGGTCATCGTGATAAGAATAGTCGTTTAACTGCCCTATTTCGTCGCCGCTGTATAAAACCGGTATTCCGCTCTGAGTGAATAAAAATGCGTGAAGCATAATATCAAGTTTCACGGCCTTATTTTTATCTGAAGACTCAAGTCCGCAAAGTGAAGCCGTAGTTCCGCACATTCTTGCGTCGCCAAGTTCTGGAGCATCGTTGTAAGTTTCCCCGCGTGAGGGAGAATTTCTGAAATCGCCTTTGAAATAATCGTTCAAAAATTTTTTGTGGGCAACTTCATCAATTCCGAAATTTTTAAGAAAATCATAATCAAGTCCCCAGCCTATGTCATCGTGGCAGCGTAAATAATTTAAGAAAACATATTCTTTAGGCAAAGAGAAAACGCTTTCTAACTGATGTTTCATTAAGCGTGTGTCTTGAGTTGCTACGGTGTGCCAGGTGCTGGCCATTGTCGTAACGTTGTAGAGCATATTACATTCAGGTTTCTCGACAGTTCCGAAATAAGGCACGACCTTTGACGGTTCCATAACAACCTCGCCTAATAATAAAGTTCCCGGGCATACTATTTCGGCGGCCATTCTCATAATACGGACGAGAGTATGAACCTGCGGGAGATTTCTGCAGTTAGTTCCTAAAGTCTTCCAGATATAAGGCACAGCGTCAAGCCTAATAATATCAATTCCAAGATTGCATAAAAATAACATATTTTCGGTCATATCGTTAAAAACTACGGGATTTCTATAATTTAAGTCCCATTGATAAGGGTAGAACGTCGTCATTACAACTTTGCCGGACTCTTTATTAAAAGTAAAATTTCCCGGAGCTGTTGTCGGAAAAACTTCAGGGAGATTTTTTTCAAACTGCTTAGGAATTTCCCAGTTATCAAAGAAGAAATAACGGTCTTGAAATTCTTTCTCGCCGCTTTTTGCACGTCTTGCCCATTCGTGTTCTTCGCTGGTGTGGTTCATAACGAAATCAAGACATAAGCTGATACCGAGTGAATGACATTTTGCTGAAAGTTCTGCTAAGTCTTCAACCGTTCCTAAATCCGGGCGGACTTTTCTGAAATCTGAAACTGCATAGCCTCCGTCGCTGCGTCCCTTAGGAGTGTCAAGCAGGGGCATTAAATGCAAATAACTTACTCCGCACTCTTGAATATAATCTAAATTATTTTTTACGCCCTGAAGATTTTTAGCGAAACATTCCGTATACATCATCATTCCTAAAATATCATTTCCGGCGTACCAGTCCGGGACTTTTTCGCGGGCCTGGTCTAATTCTTTGAGAGTTTCATCGCGTTCGTCCCAACATTTTCGGAGCATTGAACAAAAATAATCAAATGCTTTTTTATCTCCGCCGTAAAGTTCATAGTAAAGCCATTTTAATTCGTCGTAATATTGAGTTAATCTCTGTTCAAAATCATTCATGAAAAATCAATTCCCTTTCTAAAATTTTTTTGTTTCAAGTATAGCAAAATTTTGCCTTTATAACCCCTCACCCCTAACCTTAAAAAAACTTTGCGCGTGCTTAAATTTTATTTTTATTACAAAGTAAGCGCGTGAAAACCCCCTAACCCCTCACTCCTAACTAAAAATAAAAACTGCTATAATTTTTTCTTATGGAAATTATTGACGGAAGATTGAAATTAACTTTATATTTAATGCTGCTCTCGATAATGATTCTTATCGGAGGTCTATATTTCTGCCAAATTTATCAGAGCGATAAATATATCAGCCTCGCTCATTCAAACAGGCTCAGAATGATTCGTTCGCCTGCTCCGAGAGGTGAAATTTTTGACCGCAACGGAGTTCCTTTAGCGATTAACGACACGACTTTTAATATTATGGGCTATCCTCTTGACTTAAACACTCCGGCAAAACTCGAACATTTAAGCAAAGTTTTAACAAGGCACGGAATACCTATAACTGTCGAAGATTTAGAGAAAACTATTAAGCAGCAGCGTTCAGCACCGTACAGGGTCATGAAAATTGTCCCGAATTTAACGATGCCGCAGATGGCTGAACTCGTTGCCGATTACGAATTTCCTCACGAATTATTCCCTTTAAGCGTGTGGCGGAGAACTTATCCTGCAGGAAGCACCTGCGCTAATATTTTAGGTTACGTCAGCGAAATTTCAGAAGAAGAATTAAAAAACCGCGTTGAAGACGGCTATATGGGCGGAGATTTAATAGGGAAATCCGGGATAGAACGCTCTTACGAAACTTTTTTAAGAGGCAGGCCGGGACAAGAAGCTCTCGAAGTTGACGCAAGGGGGCGGAAAGTCAGGACTTTAGACTCAATTCCGGCATTGAAAGGCGAGGACATTCATTTAACTTTGGATATGGGAGCGCAAAGGCTTGCAGTCGAATTATTAAGAGGCTGGAAAGGCGCGATAGTAGCAATGGAAGTTAAAACCGGAGCAGTTTACGCAATGGCTTCAAGTCCCGTCTACGATAACAATCCTTTAACTTGGGGAGTTTCAGGCCGTGAATGGAACGCTATGATGAACAACCCCGACCGGCCTATGCTTGACAGGGCTATTGCCGGAGTTTATCCGCCTGCGAGTACGTTTAAGGCTTTTATGTCAATAGCTGCTCTTGAAGAAAATATAATTACAACTTCAACGATGATTTCATGTCGCGGAGGTTTAAGACTCGGCTCGCATCTTTTCAAATGCTGGAAACATTCCGGGCACGGAGCGTTAAATGTTTTAGGGGCTTTGCAACATTCCTGCGACGTTTATTATTATCAGGTCGGCTTAAGAACAGGAATAGAAAAATTAATTAAATGGGGCAGAAAATTTCATTTAGGCGAGGCCACCGGTATTGACATTCCGGGCGAGAGCAGCGGCAATATTGCGGGAGCTGAATGGAAAATGAGACGCTTCAAAACCCAATGGCTCAACGGCGACACTGTAAATTATTCAATCGGACAGGGCTATATTTTAATGACACCTTTACAAATTGCAAGAGTTTACGCGGCTATAGCTAACGGCGGTAAACTTGTAACTCCGCACTTAAATCAAAAAGGTTATAAAACTCCTGAAGACATAGGCATAAATCCTTCAAAATTAGCGGTAGTTCAAAAGGGTTTAGATTACGTTGTAAGTCGCGGAACAGGCTCAAGGGCAGGACGTTTCGGAGTCCCGGTCGCAGGAAAGACCGGAACTGCTCAAAATTCACACGGTGATGACCACGCATTATTTGCAGGTTACGCTCCTGTTGACGATCCTAAATTTGTAGCTGTAGCAGTTATAGAAGGCGGTAAACACGGAAGCAGCGTTGCCGCGCCTATAGTCGGGCAGATGTTAGCGCATTTATTGCAGCATTAAAAATCATAGAAATTACTCATAAAAAAACAAAAAAATAGAATAAAATTATAAAATCTTCATATTAACTTTTAATTTAATAATTTTTTAGAAAAGAGGCTTAAAAAATGTTCAAAAAGATTTTGGCCGCATTTGCTGTATTATGTTTTATCATGCCGTGCAGTTTGTTTGCTGCTCAAGCTCCCGAAGGTCTGAAACCGATTTTTTTATCGACTAACGACACAAGCACTTGGCTTTGTTGGGATCGTCCTGTAAAAGGCGATGACGCTGTTTTTTACAATATTTACCAAGATGGCGCAAAAATCGGTTCAACAAAAGATGTAATTAACACTTTCGGAACTAAAGCAATGAAAAAATTTCAGGACGAAAACCCCGAATTATGCTCCGATTTAATTATCTATCACAGCTATCATGTTACAAATTTAGAACCTGAGCATGAATATTCTTTCAGCGTTAAAGCCGTCAATAAAAACGGTGAAGAATCTCCCGAGAGCAATATTTGCAAAATAAAAACTACTGCAACACCGGAAGTAATTGACGCAGAAAATTTCGGGGCAGTCGGCGACGGAAAAACTTTGAACACCGAAGCCTTGCAAAAAGCTATTGACGCAGTCCCTGAAAACGGCGTTTTAAGAATTTCGGACGGAATATTTTTATCAGGAGCTTTATATTTGAAAAGCAATATGACCCTCTTGATAGAAAAAAATGCTACGCTGCTCGCAACTGATGACCCGAATGCTTATAAAATGTTAAACAGCGGAATTTATACAAAAGGCCGCTATAACGGATTATTAAACGGCGTAAATATCAAAAATTTAAGAATTGTCGGCGAAGGAACTATTGACGGCAACGGCTGGCTTAAAGACAAAGAAGGATATTACAGAAAAGCCGCAAGTAAAACCCGTGAAGAAGACGTTAGAAACGGCGGAATTTTAGCAAAAACACAAACGTTATATCTAATGGAAAAAGAAGGCAGAGAATTCAAAAAAGCCTACAACGGAAGAGGCTCGACTTTAACGCTTGACCGTGTCGATAATCTTTATATCGAAGGCTTAACAATGCAAAATCCTTCACTTCACATGATTGTAATAGTCGGCGATAATGTTGCGGTTAATAACGTAAATTTCTTAACTTACGATGCTAATAACGGCGATGCTATAGACTATACAGGCAAAAATTATACCGTTACTAACTGCTACATTGACAGCGGCGATGACTCTGTGAATTTTAACGCGGGTATCGGCGAAGAAGCTGTCGGAATGCTGCCTGTCGGGGACGCATGGATTTTTAATAATTATACCCGTCATGCTCACGGCGGAGTTACGCTGGGCAGTCATACAGCTTCATGGATCGAAAATATTTTAGGCGAAGATAATATTTACGAATTGACTGAAATTCCGTTCCGCTGCAAGACTTCCGAGACAACAGGCGGAGGCGGCCGCAATGTAATTTTCAGGCACAATGTTATGAAAGATATTCCGATTAATGCCTTTTTATTCACGACAAATTACACTGATATTTATGCAGTCGGAGAATTTAAGGAAACAAACGCGGGAGTTTTTCATGATATTTTAGTTGAAGACTGCAACGTCCTGAACACTAAGAAAGCTGCGTTTAAGGTCGAAGGTATGCCGAACGCCAAACATTACAATATAACTTTACGCAACGTGAATATTAGGGGCGGCGTTAAAGAAGAAATTAACAACGGCGAAAATATTTTACAGGAAAACGTAATTTACAATTAAGAATTATAAAAAACTCTCTCACCCCTAACTCCTCACCCCTAACGTTATTTGCAATATTTGAAATTAACGTAGAAAATATAATAAAAATAAAAATAGAAAGTAAAAATAAAAATGATTAAAATTATTAACGCAAAAGATTTTTCTTACATACATGCTAATGAAAAATCCCGCTATGTAAGTTCTGTAGTACGCGAAATTATTGAAGATGTAAAAGCCGGCGGCGATGAAGCTGTAATTAAATATGAAAAAAAATTTGACGGCGTTGAATTAAAATCTCTCGAAGTCTCAGAAGCCGAAAAAAATGAAGCACTAAAACAAACCGGAGAAGATTTTATAAAAATTTTGGAGAGAGCCGCAAAAAATATTCATGAATTTCACTCGAAACAAGTCCGAAACGGATTTTCTTTTTCAAATAATGACGGCGTTATATTAGGTCAAAGAATTATCCCGCTTGAAAAAGTCGGGCTTTATGTTCCAGGCGGCACAGCGTCTTACCCGTCGAGCGTCTTAATGAACGCTATACCGGCAAAAATCGCAGGCTGTAAAGAAATTTTTATCGCTACTCCTCCGATGATTAAACCTGAAATTATTGCAGCGGCTCATGTTGCAGGCGTTACAAAAATTTTCAAGATGGGCGGTGCTCAAGCTGTCGCGGCTTTTGCTTACGGAACTGAAAGCGTTTCAAAAGTCGACAAAATCACAGGGCCGGGAAATATTTTCGTTGCTGAGGCCAAGCGTCAAGTATTCGGGCAGGTCTCTATCGATATGATCGCAGGCCCGAGCGAAATTTTAATAATTGCTGACGAAAATAATAATCCTTCATTCATTGCCGCCGATATTTTAGCTCAAGCTGAACACGATAAATTAGCAAGCGCAATTTTAATCACGGACTCGAAAAATTTTGCTGAAAAAGTCGCCGGTGAAATTGAAGCTCAAATCGAAAAACTTTTGCGCCGCGACATAGCACGGGCTTCAATCGATACAAACGGCAGAATAATTTTAGTTGAAAATCTCGATGACGCTGTGAAAATTTCAAACGAAATTGCTCCCGAACATTTAGAAATCTGCGTAGAAAATCCTTTTGAATGGCTCACCGAAGGAAAAATTAAAAACGCAGGTTCAGTTTTTTTAGGCAAAAATTCACCTGAAGCACTCGGAGATTATTTTGCAGGTCCTAACCATACTCTGCCGACTATGGGGACTGCAAGATTTTCAAGTCCTTTATCGGTCGATGATTTCGTTAAAAAATCCCAATATATTTTTTATACTAATGACGCTCTTAAAAAAGTTTCTGACGATATTGCAAAATTTGCACAGTCCGAAGGTCTAACAGGCCACGCTAACAGCGTTTTAATCAGAAAGTGAAAAAAATCACAGCGCAGAATTTTACAATTAGGGATTAGGGATGAGGAATTAGGGATTAAAAAAACTCTCCCACGCCCTCTCAAAGCGGGGAGGCCTAATCCCTCGCTCGTTACTCTCCTGCTTCAAACATTTTATTAATGCCGCTGAGATAAGCCTGCAAAGACGCTTCTACAATGTCCGTAGAAATTCCTGTGCCTGTATAAGTTTCGCCTGTTGCTGAGCTTGAAATTTTAACGACAGCTTCACCGATTGAGTCTTCGCCTTCAGTAACTGCTCTAATACTGAAATCTTCGAGCCTTGTATCAATTCCGAGCATTTTGTTAATAGCTTTGAATGCCGCGTCAAGAGGCCCTGCACCGCTTTCAACGCCTTCCATGACGTTATCGGCGCGTTTAATTTTGACGTAAGAAATTTTAGGAATGTTGCTGCCGCTCGTTATCGAATGGCTTATTAATTGGCACGACGGCGAGGAAATTCCTTCTTCAGATTTAGTAATTTTTGAGCGGTAAAGAGTGAGAGCTTCTAAATCCGAGCTTGTAATAGTTTTCTTTTGGTCAGCGAGTTTCTTAAATCTCATGAAAATGTCTTCGAGTTCCTCGTCTGGAATTTCGTAGCCCATGCTTTCAAGTCTTTCACGGAGAGCGTGCTTGCCTGAATGTTTGCCCAAGACTAAAGCCCTGTGAGGCACGCCTATTTCGTCCGGGTTCATAATTTCATAAGTCTGGGCGTTAGTAATCATTCCGTGCTGATGTATTCCGGCCTCGTGAGCAAAAGCGTTAGCCCCGACTATAGGCTTAGTAGGCGCAATAGGTACGCCGGTTATGTTGCTTAAAAGACGGCTGGATTTATAAATTTCGCGTGTATTAATGTTTGTGTCGGCCTCGTAAAAATCGCGTCTTGTTTTTAATGCCATAGCAATTTCTTCGAGGCTTGAATTTCCTGCTCGTTCTCCGATGCCGTTGACAGTGCACTCGACTTGAGTAGCTCCGGCTTTAACGCAAGCAAGAGAGTTAGCTACTCCCATTCCTAAATCGTTGTGGCAGTGAACGGAAATATCTACGTTTTCAATTCCCTTCACGTGTTCTTTAAGATACGTGATTAATTCGGCCATTTCCTGCGGAGTTGAATAGCCTACAGTGTCCGGGACATTAATAGTAGTAGCACCGGCGGCGATTGCGTTCGAGAAAGCCTGAGCTAAAAATTCTTTATCGGAACGGCTTGCGTCTTCGGCTGAAAATTCTATGTCATCACATTTAGATTTCGCGTAAGCTGTCATTTCTGAAATAGTTTTCAAAACTTCTTCGCGGCTCATTCTTAATTTATATTGCATATGAACGTCGCTCGTAGCAATGAAAACATGAATACGGGGCTTAGCTGCTTCTTTGACTGCTTCCCAAGCTGTATCAATGTCGAGTTTGTTACAGCGTGCGAGGCTCGCAATTACGCAGTTAGACGCTGCTCCGGCGATAGCTTGAACGCTCTTGAAATCCATAGGCGAGGCAATAGCAAAACCGGCTTCAATGATGTCAACGCCGAGTTTATCAAGCTGCTTGGCCATTACGATTTTTTCGCTTAAATTCATGCTGCAGCCGGGGGACTGTTCGCCGTCTCTTAAAGTTGTGTCGAAAATTTTTATTTTACGCATTAAAACTTCTCTTTCCTTTCATAAACAAAAAGCGGGGTCTGACAAAATTTTTTTATTATCAGATCCCGCGTATTACTTTCAAAATTTTTTTGGCGCGTATTAAATTACCGCGTCCCGGAGATCCGATGCGCGTAATAATAATAGTGCGAGAGTATCAGCAAAATTATTATTATTCAACATTATACGAACCTCCTTTTAACTTTATAACTTAAAAATTTAATTTTCAGACGAGTATTTTACAAGCAAAATTTTTTTATGTCAAAAATTTTTTAGGAGATTTTCAGTTTGTTATATAATTTCATAAAAGTTAAAATTTTTTTGAGGGAGCAAAATGACTTATTCAATCAAAGAAATTTCCGAAATGACAGGGCTTCCGGCCTCGACTTTAAGATATTATGATAAAAACGGCCTGCTTCCGTCATTGAAGCGCAACGCCAATAACGTCAGAATTTTCGATGACGATGATTTTAGAACTTTGAGATTAATTAACTGTCTGAAAAAATCCGGGCTTTCTATAAAAGATATAAAAGAATTTATTGACGCTGTAGGGCAGGGCGATAAATCATTAAATAAACGTCTGAAAATTTTTAAGAAACGCAGAGATTTTCTTAAACGCGAACTTAAAGA
>CAMVMK010000054.1 GCA_947168585.1 uncultured Fretibacterium sp. | reverse complement strand
CATTCAAGGATATAAATTTATCCTTCTGTTCGTCATGGGGATGCCGCCCTTTTGATGTCAGAGGGATTTTTTTATATAAAAAAACAAATTTCTTAAAAAGGGGTTTTTTATTTTGAAAATAAAATTTAGAGCGTTATGCCTTGCGGCTCTCGTGGTCGTTATGGCTTTTGCGTCGGTTGCATCGGCGGCTACGTTCGTTGGTGCTACTAAAGCTGGTACAGTTCAGACTTTTACTGTAGATCTTTCGGATGGCGGTACTCCTTTATCGCGTAAATCTGCTGTATCTTTAGCACCGAATTTAATGTCTTCTGCTGATCGTCATAATGACCTTAAGTTCTTCGGTATTCCTGGTAAAGTTTTTGCCGTCAGTACTGATACAGGAGACGGGCAGTTAGGGTCTTATTTATATGAATTTACTGTAAATGCTGATGGAAATCCTGCGTATAGCAAAACTCTTGACGCTACTTCTCTCGTATTAGGCTTAAACGGACGCGGCACTGGTGCAAGAGCTGCTTCAGGCTCTACTACCGGCGGTGTAAGAAGAGTTGTCGATTTCAAAGGCGATCCTGTTTTTATCGGCCAGTCTGCATTTGCGGTACTTTTGAATGACACTAACATAAAAAGTTTGGACGTTTCAGTCGACTTAGCTTTTGTACATAATGACAAGCTTTATATCATTAACAGCAACAAAGATAACTCAAAGAGTTATATTCAGTCAGTTTCATCAATTACGACAGGAACGAAATCCACAGACATCGCTGATGTCGTAATCGGAACACGCAATACTGGTAAGAGCGAGCTTCTCAGCTATGCAATTAACGGTGAAAGCAAGATAGATTGGAAAACCACTACAGAACGTGGTACATTCAGCACTGTAGTTACTGAGAAATACGTTTATTTAGCAAGTGAAAAAGGCGTTTACAAAATCGAATTAACAGAGACTGACGTACTTCATTCTCCTAAAGTTGAAAAAACAGTTCTTCAGGGCGAGTTCCTTGCTATGACCTCAGAAGGCGAAACAATTTACGCATGGAAGAAATTAGGCGGTGTCTATTACTTAGTAGCAGTATCAACAGGATCTGACGCAGAAACAGAACTTCACAGAATGACAAATGAAGAATGGTCTATTCCTGATGTTGCACCGAGCTTTGATATTTGCTACAACCCGTCAGATAAAGTCATCGGAGTTGTTGCTCATGCTTCGCCTATGGCAAGTGTAAGCGGTTTAGCAGTATTCATTCCCAGCACAACTCAGACAAACAAATGGGATCTTTATCATGTAGATTCAGATTTCCAGTCAGCGGCCTTGCTCGCTTCAACAAGCACAACGCCTGATACACCTGATACACCGGCAACAGATTCAACAGTCGTAGACCCGACATCGCTTACAGACGACCAGAAAGCAAGCCTTAAAGACGCCTCAGGCGGAGAAGCAGCCGATTTCGTAACAACAGCTACTGAAGCAACAGGCACAACGCCCGACTCAACAGTAACTGCGAACGTAAGAAGCGCGGCCGGAACAGGCTTTGAGAGCGCACCAGTCGCGGCAGTGAAAAATTACACGCTTGCAAGCGACGGTTACATCTTAGTAAAAGCGGCCGGTTACAACGCGGCCAACGTCAAAGTATTCTTCGTACCGGTAAACACCAGCAGCGCAACAGTTGCGGCCGACAGCACCAGCGAGGGCGTACTTCTTGACAGCAGCTATGCAAAGATTACCAGCGGTACATCAGCATTTGCTTCATCAGCTGAAAAACTTACAGCGGGCACCTACACGCTTGTAACAGCGACAAAGACTGCCAGCACTACTCCCGAGGACGAGGGTAGCGACACGGGCAGCAGCAGCAGCGGATGCGATGCAGGCTTCGGACTTATGTCATTAGCAGCATTACTCGCTGTAACAACAATCAGCAAACGACGTTAATCACGGCGTTTAATATAAAAACAAAAACAACCTAATGAAAGAAATTTCCTGTCTCGCGGCATGAGACAGGGAATTTTTTATCTATATTTATAACAACCTAATCAGATAATTTTATCAGATTTCAAAAAAAATCATAAAAAATTTTGTAAATTTTTCTATATCTATCAGTAATTTTTAGATTCGCAAAATCCTACTATGAGAACCACTACGAGAGAGCGTAAGTGTTAGTTCATTATCTTTAATATGGTAAATTAGAATCCAATCACCTTGAACATGACATTCACGAAATCCCTCCCATTTTCCACTAAGAGGATGGTCTTTGTATTTTCGGGGAAGTTCTTTCTCTTCGCTAAGAAGTTCGACAACTTTCTCGAGTAAGGACATATCTTTGCCCTGTTTTACAAGAAGCGCATAATCTTTTTTGAATTTAGAAGACTGAATAATCTCAAGCATTAGCAGCAGCAATTTCGGCGTTATTCGCTTTGAACAGTTCTTTTGCGGAATGATAACGCTTGGCAGATATTTTCCCGGAATTTATATCCAATGTTTCCTGCAGAGCTTCAATCGTTTCGTCATTGAAATCTGGATTAAACTCTTTTGAAGTCAAATCTAAAGGCAAACTGCCAGTCGATAGTGCTTTTGCAAAAAACATATTACAAGCACCTGAAATACTCGTGCCTAAACTTTCAAATAGGTATTCAAGATCAGCTTTCATTTGTGGTGCAACACGTAGCGTAATGGTAGCCGTCTTCTTGTTCTTGTCTTGCATAGTTCTAACCTCCTAAAAAGTTTTATAATTGTATTGTAAATGTGTTCATTTTGCAATACAATATTAATCTAAATGCTGTTTTCCTCACCCCCTAACTCCTCACCTTAAAACGCCTTTGCGCGTGCTAAAAATTTTCTTTTTATCAGAAAACTAAGCACTGGAAAAATCACCCCTAACTCCTCACCACAAAAAAAACTGGTATAATGCTGTTAAATTCCAAAACTTTTTTTAATATTTTTTAGAACGGAGGCATTTATAATTCATGCAGGAAAAAAAAATCGTTAATATTCCCTCATTAATCAGCGATTATTACACTCTCGTCCCGGACGCTGACGAAAAAACTCAGCAGGTTTCATTCGGTACTTCAGGACATCGCGGAAGCTCTGCTCTTCACAGCTTCAACGAAGCTCACATTATGGCCATAGCGCAGGCCGTCTACGAGCACAGAACAGCCGAGAAAATTCCCGGACCTTTATATTTAGGCGCGGACACTCACGCCCTTTCTGAACCCGCTATGAGAACCTGTGTAGAAGTTTTAGCGGCTAACGGCGTTGAATTAATTTTGCAGGAAAATTTCGCCCCGACACCTACGCCCGTAATTTCACGCGCTATTCTTGCCCATAACAGAAGCGGCAAAAAAACTGCTGACGGAATGGTCATAACCCCCTCTCACAATCCCCCGACAGACGGAGGAATTAAATACGATCCGCCGAGCGGAGGCCCTGCATCACCCGAAATCACGAGCAAAATTCAAAACCGCGCCAACGAGTTAATTAAAAACGGTTTAAGCTCAATTAAGCGCGTTCCTTTTGAAAAAGCCGTGAAACTCGATAACGTTCATTTTGAAGATTTCGTTTTGCCTTACGTCAAAGCCCTTGCGGCTGTTGTCGACATGGAAGCGATAGCAAGAAGCGGACTTCATATCGGTGCTGACCCGTTAGGCGGCTCAGGGATTTATTATTGGAAGCCTATCGCGGAAGTCTACGGAATTAAAAATCTTGAAGTTGTCAACCCGAATTTAGATCCGACATTTTCATTTATGCCGCCGGATCATGACGGTAAAATCAGAATGGACTGCTCATCGCCTTACGCAATGGCGAATTTAATCAAGCTGAAAGATTCTTACGATATTGCGTTCGGCAACGACACTGACTACGACAGGCACGGAATAGTAACGCCGCAGGGCTTAATGAATCCTAACGCTTATTTAGCTGTAGCAGTTCAGCATTTATTCACGTCAAGAGCAGGCTGGCGCAAAGATGCCGCAGTCGGAAAAACTGTCGTTTCAAGTTCAATCATAGACCGCGTAACTGAGGGGATCGGGAGAAAATTATGTGAAGTTCCTGTAGGTTTCAAGTGGTTTGTAGAGGGATTATTAGACGGTTCTATGGGCTTCGGCGGAGAAGAAAGCGCGGGAGCTTCGTTCCTTTGCAAAGACGGTTCAGTCTGGACAACGGACAAGGACGGAATAATCATGGACTTGTTAGCGTGCGAAATAACAGCGGTAACGGGAAAAAATCCCGCTCAGCATTACGACGAAATCAAAGCTAAGTACGGCACGAGTTATTACGCCCGTATCGACACACCTGCAACGCCTGAACAGAAAGCGGCCTTAGGAAAATTATCGCCGGACGATATTAAGGCTGACACTTTAGCAGGCGACAAAATCACCGCGAAATTCACGAAAGCACCGGGCAACAATGCTTCAATCGGCGGTTTGAAAGTTACGACAGCTAACGGCTGGTTTGCGGCGCGTCCTTCCGGAACTGAAAATATCTGCAAATTGTACGCTGAAAGTTTTGTGAGCCCTGAGCATTTGAAGAAAATTCAGGAAGAAGCAGCGAAAATTATCGCGTAAAAATATTTTTTAATTTAATTGGGATTAGGGATTAAAAAAATTTTGTTCCTAATTCACTTTTTATTTTTAGAATTTTTGTAGGGTGTATAATATTCATTAATAAAGTTGCTCCGGCGAGGAGAAAGCAACAAAATAACGGGCGGCCTTTGATGGGGTTGGGAACCCATCGCAGGACTTATGCCCTAAACGGATAGGATTATGACTTAAAAATTCGGATTAACTCCGCTAATGCTCTAATAAGCTCGGTTAAGGCTTTGAGGAGCATTATAATTTTCCTCATCATTCTCACCCACCCCCTTGTATATGGATACTCAGGGATAAGGCCCTGGCAACCTCGTTCCTGTAAAAGCGAACGCCTCGCCTAAAAAATTATTTTAACATGTTCGATAAAGATTTTTCTGAAAAATTAGAAGAAAATTCAAAAGGTGTATAATATCGCTAAGAAAATAACAGAGTTGTCCCCGGCAAGGGAGAGACAACTGATTACAATAGGCCGTCAAGGCTGGGGCTGGTGTTCCCCAACCAGGACGTTAAAGCCTAAGGTTAAGGAAAATTACATTTTGATCGCACGGATTAATTCCGCAAGGGCTGCTAAAAAAGCTGATAAAGCTAACAGCAGCTTTATTATTCTCGTAAATTTGCTTTCACGCTTTCTCATGTAATCACCTCCCTTCCCGAAGTTTTACAGGTCAGAAGGGATTCCCCATACGACCTCCGTCTCTATGAAAGCAGACGGCCTCGCCTAAGAAATTATTTTAACATGTTCGATAAATATTTTTCTTTTCAAGCAAATTTTTTAATTTCAAAATTAAATCCGCAAAACTTTATCACGGCAAGAAAAAATTAAACTTTTTGTAGTTGAAAATGTAGTTGAAAAAATAAAAACTCCCGGCGCAAAACCGAGAGTTTAATTTTTAAGTTCATGTATTATACACGAAAAAATTTTTTCATGCAGTCAACAATTTGTTCCTGTTCAGCTGGTAAAAGTCCCGGAAATACCGGCAAAGCTAAAACTTCTCTCGTCAACTGCTCGCTTACAGGAAAATCGCCCTCTTTATAGCCCAAATACTTAAAACACGGCTGTAAATGCAATGACAACGGATAATAAACACGTACGCCGAAGCCGTTTTCATTCATGAAATTCATTAATTCGTCGCGCTTTTCATGAACTCTGACAACATACTGATGATAAATATGATGATTATTTTCAAGAACTTCCGGCGGCGTTATAAATTCTCTAAGTCCGCTGGCCTTGAATAATAATTTATAGTAATCGGCGATTTTAATTCTTTCTTCGTTCCATGACTCTAAATATTTTAATTTAATGTCAAGAACTGCTGCTTGAATAGCATCAAGCCTGCTGTTAATTCCGATCTCATCATGATAATAAGTCGTGCCGCTTCCGTGAACTCTAAGACGTTTTAATCTCTCTGCAGTTTTTGAGTCTCGTGTTACTACCATTCCGCCGTCGCCGCAGCCGCCTAAATTTTTCGTAGGGAAGAATGAATAGCAGCCTATGTCCCCGACTGTTCCGGCGCGTTCGATTTTATTATTAACCGTTCTTGAAGAGCCGAAAGCCTGAGCAGAGTCTTCGATGATTTTTATATTTTTTTCAGCGAAAACTTTTTTAACTTCCTCAAGAGCGCACATCTGCCCGAATAAATGAACGGGTAAAAATATTTTCGTCTTTTCATTTATTTTGCTGACGGCCTGCTCAAGATTAATATTGTAAGTTGCTCCGTCAACGTCAACAAAAACGGGCGTGGCTCCAAGACGGGCAATCGCTCCCGACGTTGCAAAAAAAGTAAACGGTGTTGTTATAACTTCATCGCCTTCGTGAACATCTGCGGCCATTAAAGCTAATAATAAAGCGTCCGTCCCTGAAGCACAGCCGACAGCAGAGCCTTCGGGAAGTTCTAAATATTTCTCGCAATGTCTTTCAAAATTGCTGACTTCAGAGCCTAAAATAAAACTTTGATTTTCAAAAATTCTTTCAAGAGCCTCGAAAACTTCCGGCTTAATATCTTTGAAAGAACGCCTTAAATCTAAAATTGGAACTGTCAATTTATTTTTTACCTCCATAAATTTTTTCCTGCTTCCTGTTTCCTACTTGCTTCTCAAACCATACCATGCTGTAAAGTCTTCCGAATTTATGAGCGCAGTTAGTAAATTTTCCTACGGGCTTAAAACCTAAATGCTCGTGAAAATTAAAACTGTTCAGCGTCAAATATTCGTCTTCTTTGTCGGGATAAGCTACGCAGGCATACATATTCAAAATTCCCTGAGCTTTTAATTTTTCTTCAAGAACTTGATATAAAAGTCTGCCCGTTCCATTACCGCGAAAATCTTTTTTGACGTAAATTGAAACTTCGCACGAAATTTCATAGGCTTTTCGGGGCTTAAATTCTCCAGCGTAACAATATCCTATAATTTCGTTATTATTAACAGCTTTAAGATACGGAAATTTTTTCAGCGTGTTAGTAATTCTTCCGCGAAATTCCTCTAACGTCGGGACTTCACACTCAAACGAGATTGCAGTATCGCGGACATAAGGCGAATAAATTTCTAAAATTTCTTCAGCGTCATCGGGCGTTGCGTCAAAAATTTTTATCATTTTTTATTTTCCGCCTGAACTTCCTGAATAATTTTCCGCGTAACTCATCCAATAATCATCAGAATAATAAGGCGGATCGTGATCTGCAGGCAGCGTGATATTGTCTTCGTCTTTGACCCAGTCTGAAATACCGCCGCGATAGTGCTTTAATTTTGCGGGCGAATAATTAAATCTTCGGATTAAAGTATCCGCGAAACGGCTCGAAAGTCCGCCCGAATTGCAATATAAAATTATCGTAGTGTCGCGCGTAATTCCTCTCTTGGCTAAATCGTCAAAGGCTGTGGCGTTGTTCAAATCTTTAATCGGAAAATTCACAGAGCCAGGAATATGTCCGCCAGGCAAGCCTTCAAACGGAGGCATTTTCATTCCGGCGAACGGCGCGCGTCCCTTAAAAATAGCTTCGTTGCGAACGTCAAGCAAAATAAACTGCGGCTTATTTCTGTTCGCTATTACATACTGCATATTGACTTCTTCCATATGAGGTTCAAGACGCGAATATGTAAACATAATTATGAAAATCAAAACAAAATTCAGCGGCGCAACCATATGCAGCGGCAAAAATTTTATTTTAGGCAAATGAAAATTTGGCTTCTTAAAGTTCATAATTTCAAAAAATCCTTTTCGTGAAATTTTCTAAATTATACACTTTTAGGGCTTGCAAAAAATTTTTTTATGCTATAATTCCCGTGTTTTATTTTTTAATTACGTTTTTAAGAGGTCATTAGAAATTTACATGAAACGGCAGCCGGCGGTTGCTTTAATCGGAGCTACGGCCGTAGGAAAAACGGCATTAAGTATCTCAATAGCAGAAAAATTAAACGCTGAAATTATTTCAGTCGATTCGCGCCAAGTCTATAGATATATGGACATCGGCACGGATAAAATTTCGCTTTCATTTCGTCATGAGATCCCTCATCATATGATTGATATTGCAGATCCGGACGAAAAATTTACTGTGTCGGATTTTGCTGAACGGGCATCTCAGACAGTCCGCAGAATTTTATCGCGCGGAAAAATTCCGTTATTTGTCGGCGGAACACCGTTTTATTACAATGCTCTGTTTCATGCTTCGTTAAATTCGCAGCTGCCCTCAGATGAAAACGTCAGAGAAAAATATGAAACTTTAGCAAACTCGCAAGGTGCTGAACTTCTTCACATGAGACTGGCCGAAGTCGATCCGGCTTCAGCAGAAAGGCTTCATAAAAATGACGTTAAGCGCGTTACAAGAGCCTTAGAAATTTTCGATTTAACGGGAAAAGCAGCTTCAGAAATTTTCAAGGACGGCGAAAAAAAAGATTTCGGCTTTGATATTTTATATATAGGTTTGTCCCGTCCGCGTGAAGAATTATTTTCGCGTATAACGATAAGGCTCGAAGAAGAATTTTCGTCAGGTTTTCCCGAAGAAGTCGAATGGCTCATGAAAAACGGTTTTGATGAAAAATTTAATCCGCTGCAGGGCTTGGGTTACCGTGAATTAATTGATTATCATCGCGGGAAAATAAAAATTGAAGAAGCTCTTGAGCAGTCAATTTCGAGGACAAAAAAATTTTGCAGACATCAGCAGACTTGGTTCAAAAAATTTTCGCCTGCTGTATGGTTTGAAGTTTCAAATTCAAATCACGAAGACGAAATTTTGACTTTAATTCAAAAACATCTTAACGGAGAGGAAATTTCTCAATGAAAATAATTATGGCAGAACACGCCGGTTTTTGTTTCGGAGTCAAAAGAGCAGTAGACGCTATCGAAAATTCTTTGAAAACTTCAAAAGAAGTCTGGACTATCGGTCTTCCTATTCATAATCCTCAAGAAGTCGCAAGGCTTGAAAAATTAGGACTGAGAGTTGCAAATGATGAGAGCGAAATTCCGTCCGGCAGCGAAGTTTTAATCCGCGCTCACGGTGAGCCTTTGAACGTCATCGAAAATTTACGCGCCCGTGATGTCAAAGTCCGGGACATGACCTGTCCTTTTGTGAAAAAAGCTCAGGAACTTGCGGCAAAATTAAGCGGAGAAGATTATCACGTTGTTCTGCTCGGCGATAAAAATCACCCGGAAATTAAAGGAATTTTAGGACATATAAACGGCGGTAATTCTGAAGTAGTTATTAATGAAGACGAAGCGGAAAAAATTGCAAAATATTCTAAAATAGCTTTGATCTCTCAGACTACTCAACGTGAAGAAAGACTTGCAACTGTTGCAGGAATTTTGACGCGGAAATCTCAGCAGCTTCATGTCTGCAACACAATTTGCAAAGCCACCAGCGAACGTCAGGACGCTGTTAAAGAACTCGTTAAAAATCACGATGTTGACGGCGTTGTCTTAATCGGAGGCCGAGCAAGTGCTAACACAAGCAAACTACGGGATATTATTAAATCTCATAATATAGATGTCCTTTGGATAGAGGACGAAAACGAAATTGAATCAAATTCAGATTGGTTCAAAAATAAAAACTTGATTGGTATAGCCGCTGGAGCAAGTACACCGGCATGGCTTATCGATAAAATTAAAACGCAATTAGGAGTTAGGATTGAGGAATGAGGAAGTATGAAAAAAATAACAAACTTCCTACTTCCTGCTTCCTACTTCCTAACTAAAATTCAGGGGGTATCCATCAATAATGGATCAGCAAGAAGTATTTGAACAGCAGCAAGCAACACAGGAAGCAGCACAGTCTGCACAGACAGCAGAGCACGAACCGGAAACAATGCAGGAAGCTCTTGACCAGTACGGCGACAACGTACATTTAAGACGCGGCGAGACTAAAATCGGCACCGTCATCGGCAAAAGCGATGCAGGTTTCCTTGTTGATATAGGCTTTAAGTGTGAAGGCCTTCTGCCCATGAGAGAATATACTAATCATTCTCTCGTTGAGACAGAGCCCGAACCTAAACCCGGCGATCAGATTGAAGTCGAAGTCGTCAACGTACGCGACGGCGAAGAAGCTCAGTTATTACTCAGCCGCTGGAGACACGAATTTGAAAAACGCTGGGCAAAACTTGAAGAACTCGCGGCCGCTGACCCGATCATGACCGTAAAAGGCGTAAGCAGAGTTAAAGGCGGTCTCATGGTCGAGTGCTGCGGGCTTGAGGGATTTATTCCGATTTCTCATTTAACGCTCGCAGGAAAAGGCGCAAATCCTCAAAATTTTGTCGGCCAGAATATCAAAGTTAAACTGCTTGACCACGACAAACGCAAACATCGTTTAGTTTTCTCACGCCGCGAACTTTTAGAGGCCGCTGAAAACGAACGCAAAGCAAAATTTTATGAGCGCGTTCATGAAGGCGACATCGTTGAGGGCGAAGTCAGTAGCTTGACAGATTTCGGAGTATTCGTGAATTTAGGCGAAATGGACGGCCTTGTTCATTTAACTGAAATTACTTGGAAACGCAGTTTCAAACTCCGCGATATGTTCAAAAAAGGCGATAAAGTTACTGTAAAAGTTACTGGCATCGACA
The DNA here is from genome assembly GCA_947168585.1 of uncultured Fretibacterium sp. GTDB lineage: Bacteria > Synergistota > Synergistia > Synergistales > Aminobacteriaceae > JAFUXM01. The sequence goes on along the minus strand of CAMVMK010000054.1, from coordinate 2,009 downwards.
AAGAAAAAGACAGGATTTCCCTCAGCATTAAGCAGGTCGCCGGAGATCCTTGGGACACTGTCAGCGAGAGAGTTCACAAGGGTGATGTCTTCAAAGGCACAGTAACGAACTTAACGGAGTTCGGAGCATTTGTTGAACTTGAACCCGGCATTGAGGGACTTGTTCACGTCGGCGACATCAGCTGGGCAAGAATTAAAAAGCCGCGCGACGTTCTCAAGAAAGGCCAAGAACTTGACGTTATCGTCCTTGATATTGACCTCGAAAAGAAACGTATCAGTCTCGGAAGCAAACAGCTTCATGATCCTTGGGCTGACGCTGATAAACGTTATCTGCCCGGACAGGATATTAAAGTCAAAGTTGTAAGACTTGCAGACTTCGGAGCATTCGTTGAAGTTGAAGAGGGCATCGAGGCTTTAATTCATATTTCACAGCTCAGCCGCAAACGTGTCGAGAAACCCGCCGATGTTCTTAAGGAAGGCGACGAAATCACAACACGCGTTCTCGAGGTCAACCCTGAGCAGCGCAGAATGAGACTTTCACTCGCGGCTCTTGAACCTGAACCGGAACCGGCACCTGTCGTTGAGCCCGAAGAAAAAGAAATGCCGAAGCCCGATCAGAAAGCCGAACGCGGAGAAAAATCAGAACGCCGTGAACGCAAGGGCGGAAAATCACGCGCTAAGACTATCAAAGAGTCCGGCGGCTATGAAGACGACGAGGAAGCTCTCGAATATAATCCTTTCGCCGAAGCCTTCAAAGGCACAGACTGGAACAATTAATTTTAAGTTAGGAATTCGGAGTGAGGAGTTAGGAATTATTTTCTTGATTCCTCGCTTTATTTTTTAAGGAGAATTTATCATGGAATTTTTTGATGTTGTAAAAAATAGATATTCGTGCCGCAAATTTTCTTCAAAGCCCGTTGAAAATGAAAAACTCGATAAAATTTTAGAGGCCGGCCGTCTTGCTCCGACTGCTAAAAACGCTCAGCCCGTAAAAATTTGGGCAGTTAAAAGCCCCGAAGCCCTCAAAAAAATTAAATCCGTTACTCCGTTCGCGTGGCTTAAAGAAGTCCCTGTTATTCTTGCTGTAGGCGGAACAACTGAAAACGCTTTTTTAAGACCGTCGGACAATAGAAATTTTGAAGATGTTGACGCGACAATCGTGGCTACTCATTTAATGCTCGCTATCGAAGACGCAGGACTCGGCTCAACATGGATCGGATTTTTTGACGTTCCTAAGACTAAAGAATTATTTCCGGAAATGAAAGATTATGATTTAGTCGCGTTATTGCCGGTCGGATACAAAGCCGATGACGCTCAGCCATCTGACAGACACGATAAAAGAAAACCCAAAGACGAATTTATAAAAATTTTATAAAGTGAATAAAAATCAAAATAATTTAATTCGGGCGTTTGTAGCTGTAAAAATGCCTGAAGAAGTCAGCGAAGAACTTGAAAATTTTTTGTCCGAAGTCAGGCCGCTTGCAAATATTAAGTGGGTGAAATTCGGACAATTTCATATTACATTAAAATTTTTAGGCGAACTTGAGCCCGGAGTTATTGCCCGCGTGAAAGATTCTTTAATGCCTGTGAAAAATTTCAAGCCTTTTAATATAAATCTCTCATATATCGGGGCATTTCCTAACTTAAATTCTCCGCGTGTTATATGGCTGTCAGGCGATGAGGGGGCAAAAGAATTAACTCAGCTTTCAAAAAAAGTCAACGAAATTTTATTTGAAAACGAAGAATTAGAACGCGATACAAAAAAATTCAAAGCCCATTTAACTCTCGCAAGACTGCGTGAAAATACAAAAACTCTTCCGGAAGAATTAGTTAGAAAACTCGGGACTGTTCAAAATTTTTCGTGGCAATGCAGTGAATTATTTTTAATCCGCAGCGAACTCACAACAAAAGGCCCTATCTATACAGATTTGTTATAAAAATCTCTTTCTTGATTTATATTGACATACTCCCCACGCCTAAAGGCGGGGGATTCTAGTATCAACAACAAAT
>CAMVMK010000053.1 GCA_947168585.1 uncultured Fretibacterium sp. | reverse complement strand
GCTGACAGAGTTTTTGGGATATGAAAATTAATTACACAAAACTATTGACAAACCCCGTTGAGCTTCCAGGCTATGCTTCTCAACTTTGTTTAATTTTACTTTTCGGCAGTCTTCAATTATTGGGTATTGGAATTTTAGGCGAATATCTCGGCAGAACTTACATCGAGAGCAAACAAAGACCCGTCTATATTATTCGCGAAATTTATGAAAATTAAAATTTACTTAATTTTACTTCGTGAGCCAAATTTAATGCAGATTACCGCATTAAATCCCCTTAACAGGAGAGACAAGTTCGAGAAAATCCTGCGCCCCCTGATAAGTGGAATAGAGCCAATTTGTTGGCGAGGGGGTTACCATATTTTTAACTGAAATTACTATAATCTCGTTATCTTCACGCGGAATTTTTGTGCAAATTATTTACTTAATCATCTCCAAAAATTCATTTTCGCTTAAGATTTTCACGCCGAATTTTTCAGCTTTGATTAATTTTGAGCCGGTTTTGTCGCCTGCAACTAAAAAATTTGTTTTTTTGCTGATTGAATTTGAGACTTTACCGCCGAGAGTTTTAACTTTTTCTCCGGCCTCATCGCGTGTCATTGATGATAAAGTTCCGGTGAAGACAAAAGTTTTATTTTCAAATCTATTTTCGCTGACGGGAACAGTATCATCTGACATTTTTAAGCCTGCGAGGCGAAATTCCTGAATTAAATTCAAATTTTCTTCCGACTTAAAAAATTCATGAACAGAACGCGCTATTATCGGTCCTATGCCCTCGATTGAAGCTAATTCATTTTCATCAGCGTTAATTATTGCGTCAATATTTTTGAAATGCCCGACTAAAATTCCGGCGGTATTTTTTCCGACTTCGTCAATTCCAAGAGCTGTGATTAAATTTACTAACGGACGGGATTTTGAATTTTCAATTTCTTCCATTATCGACTCGGCCATAGATATTTGAACGCGCCTTAGCGTTTTTTTATCGCCTTTATTGATGCTTGTCCATTCGAGGCCGATCCAGTCATCAATTTTTAATTTATAAATGTCGCTGAGATTTTTTATTTTTCCTGCTTTAATTAAACTTGCTGCTAAAGTATTTCCAAGCCCTTTTATATTCATGCCGTCGCGTGAAGCAAAATATTTAATGCTTTCTTTTAACTGCGCCGGACAAGATGCTCTGTTTACACATCGGTAAGCAACTTCGCCGGGAATTTTTACAATTTCAGAGCTGCAGGCCGGACATCTTTCGGGCATTTTGAAAATTTCTTCGCTTCCTGTTCTTGCGCTTTTATCGACTTCAATAACTTCAGGGATTATTTCGGCTGCTTTTCGGACTTTAACAACATCACCGACACGAATATCTTTTCGGGCTATCTCGTCAGCATTATGAAGACCCGCGCGTCCGACCCACGTCCCTGCAAGTCTTACAGGTTCAAGAACTGCAACAGGAGTCAAAACTCCCGTGCGTCCTACAGAAATTTCTATATCTAAAATTTTAGTTTTTGCTTCTTCGGGCGGATATTTATAAGCTACGGCCCAGCGCGGAGCATGAGACGTTGCGCCGATTTCCGGCCATTGGGTTAAATCGTCAAGTTTTATGACAACACCGTCAGTAACGTAATTTAATTTTTCGCGTTCAATCTGCCATTTTGAAATAAAATTTTCTACGCTGCTTAAATCCGCGCAAAATTCCCAAGCATTTTGAACAGGCAGGCCCCAAGCTGCAAGATTTTTAAGGGCATTGCTTTGTCTGGTTATGCCGAATTTTTGAGCGTCAACAATGTAATATAAAAAAATATCAAGCCCGCGCTGTTTGATTACATAATTATTTTTTTCGGATTGTCTTAGAGTTCCTGCGGCGGCGTTTCGGGGATTAGCAAAAGGATTTTCACCGCGCTGTCGGCGAACTTCATTAACGGCTCTAAATCTTTCGAGAGTCATTAAAACTTCTCCGCGAACTTCAAGTTTTCCGGCGGGAGCGTTAATTAATTTTTTCGGGATACTTTCAATTAATTTCAAGTTTGCTGTAACATCTTCGCCCGTTTGGCCGTTGCCCCTCGTTGCGCCTTTGATAAAAATTCCGTCCTCATAAATTAACGAAACAGCAAGACCGTCAATTTTCATTTCGCAGGTAAAATTTTTCTCGTGCGCGATTTTAGCGAAAAAGTTTTCAAGTTCTTCATTATTAAAAACATTATCGAGCGACAACATAGGCGTTTGGTGTTGAACTTTTGCAAACAGTTCGCTGACGGTGCCGCCTACTTTATTAGTTAAAAAATCTTTGCGGATTAAATCGGGGTGATTTTTTTCAAGTTCTTTTAATTCTTTAACGAGAGCGTCATATTCAAAATCTGAAATTTCGGGCGCGTCATCGTCATAATATAATTTCGCGTGATGTTCGATTAATTTATAAAGTTCGTTTAATCTTTTTTCAAAATTTTTCATTAAAATTTCCTTGAGATTTCTTGCGCTTTTAGTTTAGCCTCGCTGACGTAATTTATCATCTCGTCAAGATTTTTTGCTTCGGGTAAATTCCAAGCGCTTAAAGTTTCTTCAACTAACGCTGAAATATCCGTGAAACGAATTTTTTTCCTCAAAAATAAATCTACAGCTACTTCATCTGCTCCGACTAAAACAGCAGGCAGGGAACCTTTTTTCTTCATGACTTCACGGGCAATTTTAATAGCCGGGAATTTTTCGGAGTCAGGCTCAAAAAATTTTATTTCGCGGTTATTATAACTTGGCCTCTTGAAATCCGGAGACGGGAAAAATCTTTCCGGCCAAAATAAACACGATGCCGCAGGGAGTTTCATATCCGGCTCAGCCGCTAAAAGTTTCACGCTTCCGTCCTCAAATTCAACAAGTCCGTGAACGAATGAGCCCGGAGATATTAAAGCGTCAACTTGATTTTCATTAAGCCCGAATAAAATCATGGCTTCGATTAATTCAATGCCTTTATTCATTAACGTTGCGCTGTCAATCGTAATTTTTGCGCCCATGTTCCAAACGGGGTGCTTCAAAGCCATTTCAGGAGTAACATTTTTTAATTCTTCGTATGAGAAATTTCTAAAAGGTCCGCCCGAAGCCGTGAGATAAATTTTTCGTACGAAATTTTTATTTTCGCCGTGAAGACACTGCCATATAGCGTTATGTTCGCTGTCAACTGGTCTTAACTGCTCAGAATTTTTAACAAGAGGCATTACATAGCGGCCTGCTACGACTATGCTTTCTTTGTTGGCGAGTGAAACAGTTTTGCCGAGTTTTAACGCACTGCATAAAGATTTAATAGCGTCAGTTCCAGATGATGAGAAGACGACATGATTAATATTTTCGTCATTAACGAGTTTTTCAAGACCGTTTTCACCGTCAATTTCGTAAGCAAAAATTTTTTTGACGTTAAATTTTTCAGCAAGATTTAATAATTTTTCAGATTTTTTATTCGCTGCTAATGCCTCAACGTGAATTTTATCTGGATGAGCTTCACACACGGACATAACAGAACTTCCGACACTGCCCGTCGCGCCGATTACGCCTAAATTAATCATTTTATAAAATTATCCTTAAAACTAAATATGTGAAAAGAGCGTTGAATAAAATGCTGTCAAACCTGTCCAACATTCCGCCGTGTCCGGGAATTAACGAGCCTGAATCTTTCTGACCAGTCTCGCGCTTAATTAAACTCTCGGCCAAGTCCCCAAGCTGTCCTGCAAAACCGCATATAAATCCGATATAAATCATGCTGCTTGGAAGCCCGAAGAAATAAATTGACGCGGCACTCGCTAATAAACTCCCAATAATTCCGGCTATAAATCCCTGAACAGTTTTTCCAGGACTGACAAACTCGCAAAGTTTTACAGAGCCGAACGCTTTTCCGCCGATATAAGCCCCGACATCGCAAGCCCATGTGCAGAAAAATAATGTCATTAAAATTTCGCGGCCTATTATGTAATTTCTAAGCATTATCATGCAGGTCCAAGGGACGATAATATATAAAATTCCCGACAAAATCCCTCCGGCGTTGTAAATTGCTCCGCTGCTGCCCTGCGAAATTTGACGCTTAATAATTTCGACAGTAAAGACAAAAACGATACTTAAAGATAAAATCATAGCTAAAACTATCGCCTGAGGATTTTCGCGTGTAGCCGCAAATAAAAAAATCACCGAAATTATATAGCCGACACCGGGGGAAATTCTAAAGCCTTTGACGCGCCGTAATAATCTATAATATTCGTCAAGTGAAACTAAAGCTATTAATGATGCCGCGATTGTCCAAAAAATTCCGCCTAAATAAACCGTGCCCAAAATAACAGCAGCTATAACAATACTGCTTAAAGACCTGAGCATTAATTCTTTTCTTTCTTTACTATTTTTTAAGGCCGCCATAGCGTCTGTCCCTCCCTGCGTAATTTTCGAGAGCCTTGTCTAATTCTGCTTCGTCAAAGTCCGGCCAATGAATGTCAGTGAAATAAAATTCGCTGTAGGCGCTTTCCCAGAGCCAAAAGTTACTGAGCCTTAATTCTCCGCTCGTTCTGATAATTAAATCCGGGTCAGGAACGTCAGGAAGATAAAAATATTTCCGCAAATCTTCTTCAGTAACGGGAGTTTTTGCGCCGGATTTTATGAGTTCGTTTACAGCGTCAATAATTTCAGCGCGTCCGCCGTAATTCAAACAGATTACGAAATCTAAATTTTTCTCGTCTTTCGTGAAATCTTCGCCCCACTGCATTAATTTTAATAAATCTTCGGGGATTCTGTCTTTTCTTCCGCAAAATCTTAAACGAACACCCAAAGATTTTAACTCGTAAACTTTTTTACGGATATAAAATCTAAAAATGCTCATCAAACCTGCAACTTCCATTTCGGGTCTGTTCCAGTTTTCAGTCGAGAAAGCGTAAACAGAAAAATAACGGATACCGCGCTTTAATACAAGACGTGCAATATTATCTAATTTTCTGAAGCCTGCTCTGTGTCCCATAAGTCTGGGTAAATTTCTTTTTTTAGCCCATCTTCCGTTTCCGTCAAGAATAATAGCTAAATGATTGGGTAATTTTTTTTCACTCATTAAATTTTTCTCTCCTTTTCTTTTTATAAATAAATCATGAGGCAGCAAGTAAAAGTTTTTCTTTTCAACCCTAACTCCTAACCCCTGACTGCCGTCAGGCAGGCCCTCACTGCAGTTCGTCAATTTTTGCTTTCAAAGCCCTGACATCAATCCAAGTTAAATATCTTGGGGAGTTTTTTGCACTTGATTGGTCTCGAAGTAAATAACTCGGATGAAACATCGGGAATAATTTTATACCGCGCCATTCAAACCATTGACCGCGCATTGTTGTTATTCCCTGATCCGTTTTCAAAAGCCATTTAGTTGAAACATTGCCGAGAGTAACAATTATTTTAGGCTTCAATAATAAAATCTGTGCTTCAAGATAATCGCTGCAGGCTATAAGTTCATTCCGGTTAGGATTTCTATTATCGGGCGGTCTGCATTTTATAGTATTAGCGACATAAAGAGAACTGCGCGAGATCCCTCCGCCTTTCTCTAAAATATTCGTCAATAACTGCCCTGCTTTGCCTACAAAAGGTCTGCCGGATAAATCTTCGTCTTCTCCGGGAGCTTCGCCGACTATCATAACTTTGCAATTTTCTACAGGCCCTTCGCCGAAAACTATATTATGACGGGTCTGGCAAAGTCCGCATTTTTGGCAATTTCCGACTTTTTCTCTTAGTTCCTGCCACGCTGAATTTATATTAATCATTTTATTTTTCTATAAAAAAATTTCATTTACTCTAATATTAACCTGTCTTATTTCCATGCCGGTTAGATAACTCAATCCCTTAAAAATTTTACGCTGTAAAGTCCGTGCTATCGATAACGCGCTTTTTCCGCCTAAATTCAAATCTACTTCAATATTCATGCTGATTTTATCGTCATAAATTTCAATTTCAAGTTCGCGGATTTTTTTAACGTGATTACCTAAAACTAATAACTTTTTGCTCATTTCGACAAGAGCATCATGTTCAATCGTAACTTTTCCGTTAAAACTGAATAAAGGTTTGACGATAGTATTTCGTGATTCGTCTTTGTCGCGGCCTCTGAAAAATCCCCGAATTTGGCTGACTAATTTTCCGGCGAAATTCTGCTGGACTTGAGCCTTAGCAACAGGGACAACGTGCTGATTTTTTTCGCGCCTTTCACGCAAAGCTGCTTCAATTTCTTTAGGGCTTGAAATATCTGAAATTTTTATAAACTTTGACGGCGGATTAAGTCCGAGACGTTTAACGATTTTATTAATCATGCCGTCAGACGTAGCTAAAATCATTAATTTTTCGGGCGGATTTTTCGTCAAATATCTTACAACTTCATCGCGGTGGTCTTCGTATTCAAAAATAGCGCGCTTAATTGCTCTAAGTCTATTAACTTCAGATTTAGCACTGCGTCCGGCTAAAATTCTTCCGCGTGAAATTACAAGACCGTCATCAATAATAACGTCGATTCCGTATTGTTTAGCGACATGAGTAGCCCTGTGGCTCTTGCCTGTACCGGCAGGACCTACGAAAGCAAAAATTTCTATTTTTGAAAGATTTTCAGAGGAGTTCAACCTGTGCCCCCAAAGATTTTAATTTTTTGTCGACAGCTTCATAGCCGCGCCAAACGTGTACCATATCTTCAACTATAGTCTCGCCCTCAGCAGCAAGACCGGCCATAATTAAAGCTGCTCCTGCTCTTAAATCTGTAGCTTTGACGTTAGCACCCTGTAATTTTTCGACACCCCGAATTATAGCAACATCGCGGGCAATTTTAATATCTGCTCCCATTCTGTTTAATTCTTGGGCATAAAGAAAACGGGCTTGAAAAACACTTTCTTCAATCGTGCTGACCCCTTGAGCAAGAGCCAAAGTCGCGGCCATTTGAGGCTGAGCGTCAGTCGGGAAGCCGGGATAAGGCAGAGTTTTTATAGTAACGGGGTGAAGACGTTTTTTATTCGGGAAAATTTCAACGGTATCTTTTTTGACTTTGAAATTAGCACCGCTTTCTTCGAGTTTAGCTAAAATCGCGTCAATGTGGGACGGCACAACATCTTCAACTTTAATATGTCCGCCCGTCATGACACCGGCCAAAATATAAGTGCACGCTTCAATTCTGTCGGGTATAACTCTTTCACAGCCTGAAGAAACTTTTTCAACACCCTGTATTCTTACGCCCCCTGCGCCTTCGAGTTCAACAGTAACGCCGACAGAACGCAAAACGGCAGCAAGATTATCAATTTCTGGTTCACGCGCGATATTTTCGATTATAGTTTCGCCCTGAGCGAGGGAAGCGGCCATCATTAAATTTTCAGTTGCTCCGACAGACGGGAAGTCAAGATAAATTCTCCGGCCTCTTAATCTGCCGTTAATTTTTGCATGAACTACACCGTTTTGAATTTCTATATCCGCGCCCATTTGCTTAAGACCTTTTAGGTGTAAATCTATAGGTCTTGCACCGATTGAACAGCCGCCCGGCAGAGGGAGCGAGACTTTTCCGCAGCTTGCGAGCAGAGGCCCTAATAAGAGCGAAGAGCCGCGCATTTTTCGCGCTAAAGTTTCGGAGACTTCCCATTTAATTTCGCCCGGAACTTTGAAAATAACCTGAGAATTTTTTTCATCTCTATTAATTTCAATTTCCACGCCTAAATCTTTTATAAGTTCGAGCATAGTATTAATATCATAAAGATCCGGGACATTATCGAGGGTTAAAGTCCCGTTTCTTAAAAGCAGACACACAGCAATAACAGGGAGCGCGGCATTCTTAGCTCCTTGAGTTTTCACTGTACCTTTAAGCGGGATCCCCCCGTTAATTTTCATAATATTTTCTATTGAAGCTTCCTCCTTTTAGTTTTGAGATTTTCAAAATATAAATCATAATCTTTATTACTGCGTCTATTTTCCCAAACGTCTTTTACATATTCAACAGCGAGTTCATCTGAAATACAGAACTTATCAGTAATTTTTTTTACAATTTCTTGAAACGGCCTGCCGACTTCTTTATAAACTTCGATAGCACTGACGACTTTCCGCTCTAATGCGTAAGCAAAGAATTGTTTTTCTGTATCGAACATATTTAACAATATTTCAGTTACTTCAGTTCTCTCTTTCTTCAAAATAATTTTTAAGAACGCCCTCGTTTTTACAAATATCAATAGTTATTTTTACTGTTGATTTCATTTCTTCAGATGTCATCGACATATTCATGACCTCATTTCTTACAAAGCCCAGCCGTAGTCTTCTTCTTCATTGCTGTCGGCTTTATTTTCCCAAAAATCATTGACATATCTTTTAGCAACATCATATTCAAAGTCAAATTTCGCAGCTATTCTACTGATGGTTTCAGTTATTGAAAGGCCCAAATCCTTGCACATATCAACCGCCCCTTTTATTTCTCGCTCTTTGCCGTAAAGTTCAGTATTATATTCCTGATCGAAAAGAATAAACATTTATATTCATAACCTCTCAAATGTTGAAAAGTCCAAAACGTCATCATCACTATTTAATTTATTTTCCCAGACATCATTAACATATTTTGCGGCTTTTTCTTGTGTCATATGAAATTTTTCAACAATTTCCTTTATAGCATCTTTGATTGAAAGACCAAATTTTTTACACATTTCAACCGCAAGGATAATCTTTTGTTCTTTTGCGTATTCTTTCGCATATAATTTCGTGTTATATTCCTGATCGAAAAGAATAAACATTATATTTGTAACCTCCTGTTTTCGGCTTTCAAGATATTTTTTCAGAACGTCTAAATTTTGACAAATTCTAATCGTATTTTCAATAGCTTTTTTAGTGTTGCCGTAAATTTTTCTTTGCTGGTCAAAGACGTGGCAGAAAATTATATATTGTCCCGCTATATCTTTTTTATTTTCAGCATGAATAACACGGGCGATTAAATCTAATTTCGCGTCAGGATTTTCAAAAATATCTTCTCTCAGGGAAATAAAATCTTTATTAATTTTCTTTCCGCCGGTATAAATTACATAAAATTCAGGCTCGGGAATTTCCGCTTTTTTTTCTTTATAAAGATTGAGATTTTTATCGTGAATATAATCATGATAAGTTGAGGCAAGATACAGCAAAATTCTTATCAAAATATTAATCGACCAGGTTGTCTGAGCCTCAACTAAAATCAAAAGTTTATTTTTAACAAGCACGCCTAAATCGTTATAAGCCCGGACAGCGAAGACGCTTTGAAGAGTTAAAATTTCAATGTCGTCTTCTTTCAAGTCAGTCATTTCCGGGTGAAGAGTTTGAACAAGCTGCAAGAGATATTCAGGAATACTGAATAAATCAAGAAAAACAGAATTTTTTGAGTTACGGAAAATTTTTTCTTCAAACATTATTTCAAAAATTTTTTCACAACATCGTGAATTTTTTTGCTTGCTGTACCGTTACCGAAAGGCATTGTATTTTTTGCAATTATAGAGGCTCGGTATTCTGAATTATTGAGAATTTTCAAGGCTTCTTCACGAATATTTTTCCGTTCTGTTCCGACTAAAATACAAGTTCCGTGAGTAATTGCCTGCGGGCGTTCGGATAAAGTCCGCATTATTAAGACGGGTTTATTAATCGCGCTCGCTTCTTCCTGTACTCCTCCGCTGTCCGATAAAATAAACGCGCTTTTATTCATTGCGTAAACAAATTCAGGATAATTCAAAGGTTCTGTAAAAATTACATTATTATTAAAATCTTTCAGGCAAGTTTTTATAACATCGCGGACGATTGGATTTTTGTGCAGCGGAATTAAAAATAAAACATCGCCGCGTTCTTTGATTATATCTACAACAGCCGCGCAGATACCCTCTAAAGTTTTACCCCAAGATTCGCGCCTGTGAGCTGTCATTAAAATCATAGGACGGTCTTTTATATTCTGCATATATTCAGGTTCAGGCATATTTTTTCGGCGTTCAAGAATATCATAGAGAGCATCTATAACTGTATTTCCCGTAATAAAAATATTTTCGCTTTTACCTTCTTTGCGTAAATTTTCCCCGTCTCCATCAGTTGGTGCAAAAAATAAATTTGTAATTCCGTCCGTCAAAATTCTGTTAGCTTCTTCAGGGAACGGCAATGCTAAATTATGACTGCGGAGTCCTGCCTCAACATGACCGACTGGAATATGTCTGTAAAAGGCCGCCAATGCCGCCGCAAATGTCGTTGAAGTGTCGCCGTGTACTAAAATTAAATCCTGTTTATTTTCGTCTAAAAATTTTCCAACGCCCTGCAGAACACTTGACGTTATATAGTCAAGCGTTTGAGCCTGTTTCATGATATTTAAGTCAACATCAGCAGTTATTCCAAAATCTTTTAGAGCCTGTCTTAACATATCCGTGTGCTGCCCTGTCGCTAAAGTTGTAACATTAAAATCAGGATTTTTTTTAAGTTCTAAGATTACGGGAGCCATTTTTATAGCTTCGGGGCGCGTTCCTGTTACACATGTAATATTTTTCATTGTATCCTCGAATATAATTGTATTCCGGCAAAAAGCATTAAAACTTGCAGACTTAAAATTATGCTGACAGTTAAAATATTTGAGCCGGTAAATGAAATTAAAATATGATGCAGATGTTTTTTATCCGGGTAAAAAGGCGATTTTCCTGATAACATTCGTCTTGTAAAGGCCGTAAGAGTATCAACTACCGGAATACCTCCGAATAGAATTAATAATAATACAAATTCATAGACTTTAACGCTTCTTAAATTCGGCAGTGCTGAAGTCATAAAATGAGACGCAAATAAATATCCAAGCAGAGTGCTTCCGCCGTCTCCCAAAAATGTCTGGGCAGCAGGAAAATTCCAACACAAAATCCCTAATGCCATTGCTCCCGTATAAATTACAGCGTAATCTTCACCGAGTACAAATAAAGCTACTGACGAAGCTATGAAAAGCGAGATACAAAGCCCGTTCATTCCGTCAATTAAATTATATGCACTCGTGAGGCCGGCTATCCAAAAAATTGCAAAAAAACTTACAACAGGATTAAAATTCATCGGCACAACTACGAGAGAAGCCGCTATCATATGAAGAAATAAACGCAGAAAAGGACTTAGCGAGCACATATCATCAAGATAACCGCAGAAAAAAATTAAAGTTCCTCCCGTAGCTATGTAACGCAGACTCGGAATTTCAGCCGACATTATCACAGACATTAACAAATATCCAAGCCATAAACCCAAACCTGCGCCGCGCGGCATTTGTCCTTTATGAATTTTTCGGGCATCAGGAATATCAATAATTCCATAGAGACCGGCTAATTTTATCGAAACTGGAGCAGTCAGGCCGCCCCAAAAAAATCCAACTATTATAAATAAAAATAATTTTACATCGAGCATTTTGTAATACAAGTAGGAAGTAGGAGTGAGGAGTTAGGAACTGTTTTTTTAACTTCCTACTTCCTAATTCCTAATTCCTACTTTGTTCCAAAAAGTCTGTCGCCTGCGTCGCCAAGTCCCGGAACGATATAGCCGTGATCATTCAAGTGCGAGTCAAGAGCCGCGATAAAAATCGAAGCGTCCGGATGATCCGCATGAACTTTTTCAATTCCGTCAGGAGCAGCAATTAAGCAGACTAAAGAAATTTTACGTCCGCCGCGTTTCTTGATTAAACTTATTGCAGCACTGGCACTTCCGCCCGTTGCAAGCATAGGGTCAAGTACAAAAATTTCACGCTCTTCAATGTCGAAAGGCAGTTTGCAGTAATATTCGACAGGCTCTAAAGTTTTCGGGTCGCGGTAAAGTCCTATATGTCCGACTTTGGCATTAGGAACTACCTGCAAAATTCCGTCCACCATTCCCAAGCCTGCGCGCAAGACAGGAACGATAGCTAATTTTTTGCCCTCGATAGTTTTTACTTGAGTTTTTTCGATAGGCGTTTGAACTTCTTTATCAGTCAAAGGCAGGTTGCGCGTAATTTCGTAGACCATTAAGCCCGCAATTTCCTGCAATAATTCACGGAACTGTTTAACGCTCGTGTTTACATCGCGGATAATTCCGACTTTATGCTGAACTAACGGGTGATTGAAAATTACTACACGGCCTCCGCCTTGATGGATCATATTAAGCGTAGATTTTTCAGCCTGAGCGATTTTATTAATCCGCCTTAAATGCCTGCCGCCCTCGAATTGGGTATTGAGCCAAGTTCCTAAAATTTCGGGGACATCTTCGGGTTTAATTAAATTTCCGCCTAAAGCGATTATGTTCGCATTATTATGAGCCTTAGCCATTTTTGCCTGGCCTGCAGTAGAGCACGGCACAGCACGGACGCCGGGAACTTTATTAGCGGCTATTGAAATTCCGAAGCCAGTTCCGCACATAAGAACGCCTAAATCTGCTTCTTCGTCAAGAATTGCTCCGCCGACCTTGAAACCGGGATTTGTGTAATCGTCATCAGGGTTTAATTCGTACGCGCCTAAATCGAGAATTTCGATTTCTTTTGAATTCAAGAAATTCACTACAGCGTCCTTGAGAACGTATCCGGCATGGTCGCAGCCGATTGCTATTTTCATGTTAAATACAGCTCCTTTTGTTTTTAATTTTGAAAAAAAATTTTTCGCTTAATTATAACAATTTAGAAAATGAAAAATTCTTTTACTCCCTAACTCCTCACTGTTTAAGTTCTTCGCCTTCACTTGAAGCAACTACAGCGCAGACTGCCGCGTCTCCTACGACATTCAGGCATGAACGGATACCGCTCAAAATTACGTCAATTCCTGCAACTAATGCAACGCCCTCAACAGGAATACCGACACTCGATAAAACTGTCGTCAGCATTATCAAGCCCGCACCCGGAACTCCTGCCGCTCCGATTGAAGCAAGAGTTGAAGAAATTGCTATAGCGATTAACATTTCCGGCGTAATTAAAATATTATAGCAAGCCCATCTAAAAAACAGTAAATATGATAAAATAAATTTATGGC
>CAMVMK010000052.1 GCA_947168585.1 uncultured Fretibacterium sp. | reverse complement strand
GGCGAACGGCGAACGGCGAACGGCGAACGGCGAACGGCGAACGGCGAACGGCGAATTATACGAAATTTACGCAATTTTGTCAAACCCCTTTCTACTGAAATTTAATTCTTATTTTTATATTATAACATGTTAATGAAGCGAAATCGCACAACACTGTTATAAAAATGTGTGCGATAAAAACTCTTTATTTTATTTCAAAATTGCTTCGCGGGCATCGCGGGCTTTCTCTAAAATTTCTTCCTTGTCGAGTGTCGGATAATCTCCATTGCGGTAAAGCCATTTTCCGTTAATCATTGTTCCGGCTATATCTGCACTGCTTCCGGCGTAAACTATATACTGCGCTAAATTTTCTTCATTAACGCC
This sequence comes from uncultured Fretibacterium sp., assembly GCA_947168585.1. Classification (GTDB taxonomy): domain Bacteria; phylum Synergistota; class Synergistia; order Synergistales; family Aminobacteriaceae; genus JAFUXM01. Next base: position 13,125 of record CAMVMK010000052.1, on the reverse strand, counting down.
GATATAGTGAGGCTTATCGAGATTAATTAAAACTAAATCCGCCACCCAGCCTTCATTGATCATACCTTTTTGAGAAAATCCGAATGCCTTTGCTCCCTCGTAAGTTGCCATTCTTAGAGCCTCAACTGCTGATACACATAACGGGTCTTTAGTAACTCCTTTATGAATTAACGCCGCTGTTCTCATTTCTTCCCAAATATCAAGCCTGTTGTTGCTTGAAGCTCCGTCTGTGCCTAATGCTATTGACGCGCCCTTATCAAGCCATTTTTCTAAGGGCATTATTCCGCTTGCAAGTTTCAAATTACTCGAAGGATTGTGAACGAGTGTGAAATTTTCCGGCAGATTAATTTCCGTGTCGAGATACACAGCGTGAGCCAATGCCGCGTAAGGGACATCAAGCAAGCCCGACTCTTCTAAATATTTTTCGCAGGACATACCTAAATTATTTTTCTCGCCTTCAGTCTCCATGAAATGAAAATGAACGCCGAGCCCGTGAGATTTAGCAGCCTCGCAAATAACTTTCATGAAATCAACCGGCACTGTATAAGGCGCATGAGGCCCGATCTGAACAGTTATTAAACCTTCACGGCCGTGATATTTTTCAGCAAGGTCTAAATTATTCTGCAAAGATTTTTCAAGTTTTCCAGGTGCTCCTGCCGTAATGCCTCGCGAAAGAGCCGCTCTCATTCCTGAACTTAAAACTGCTTCGGCTACACGTTCCATTTCAAAATACATGTCGGCAAAACAGGTCGTTCCCGTTGAAAGCATTTCAAGCATCGCGCTTAAAGTTCCCCAATAAATATATTCGGGCGTTAATTTATCTTCAACAGGCCAAATTTTATTTTGCAGCCATTCCATTAAAGGAGCTTCCTCGCCGAGTCCCCTTAAAAGCGTCATGGCCGCGTGAGTGTGAGCGTTCACAAAGCCCGGAATAACAGCCGTTTTTCCATGACCGGAAATAATTTTGTCAGCAGTCGGAGGAGTTTTATCAGCGTCAATAATTTCAGCTATACGGCCTTTCGACACAAGCATATGAACGCGCTTGGCCTTGTCCCGTGCTCCGTCAGTTATTAAAACATCTTTGAATAAAGTTGCCATAATTTTCTCCTTAAAATTTAATGTTAGAATTATAACAGTTTAAGAAAGGAAATAAATTTTTATGTATGAATTATGCCGTTTTTTTGATATTACAATCAGCATGTTTTTTAGAGATGATGAAAAACATCATAAACCTCATTTTCATGCGGTCTATGCAAATTGCGATGCTGCTATAGGAATTGACGGCGAGTTATTGGAAGGAAAACTTCCGCTGAAACAATTAAAACTTGTTTGGGCATGGGCTGTAATTCATGAAGATGAACTTTACGAGGCTTGGAATAATGCAGTTAGAAACCTTCCGCTCGGAAAGATTGAGCCGCTAAATTAATTAGGAATGAGGAGTGAGGAATGAGGAATTTTTTACTTCCTACTTGCTTTTTTACTCCTGCCAGCTCTTCATATATTCAACTTGCTCAGGTGTCATCGAGTCAATTTTAATTCCGAGTGCCGCAAGTTTTGACTCCATTACAGCCCTGTCTGTCTCAACAGGAACAGGATATAAACCGTTTTCAAGTTTATGTGTGTAGACGTGTAACGCGCTCTCAAGCTGAAGCGAGAAACTTAAATCCATGATTTCAATCGGGTGTCCGTCAGCGCACGCCAAATTCGTCAAACGTCCTTCGCCGAGCAAATTAATTCTGCGACCGTCTTTCATTACGTAAGTATCAATATTGTCGCGTAAATGTTCAATGTGATCCGCTAATGCTTCTAAATCGGGCTTTGAAATTTCAACGTCAAAGTGTCCGGCATTGCCTAAAACTACACCGTTCTTCATCTTTTCAATATGTTCGCGGCGGATTACGTGAATATTTCCCGTGAAAGTCAAGAAAATATCTCCGATTTTTACGGCTTCTTCCATACTCATAACTCTAAAACCGTCCATTAAGGCTTCGCAGGCTTTATGAGGGTCAATTTCTGTAACTACAACGTGAGCCCCGAAACCTGCCGCTCTCATTGCCGCGCCTCTTCCGCACCAGCCGTAACCGACTATAACGACAGTTTTTCCCGCAACGATCATGTTAGTCGTTCTGATAAAGCCGTCCCAAACTGACTGCCCTGTGCCGTAACGGTTATCAAATAAATATTTGCTCAAAGCGTCATTAACGTCAATCATAGGGAATTTCAAAACTCCTTGAGCGTGCATAGCTTTAAGTCTTTTAACGCCGCTTGTAGTTTCTTCAGAGCCGCCTAAAATGTTCGGGATTAACTCGGGCATTTCTTTATGAATAGTTGCAACTAAATCAGCACCGTCATCAATAATTACATTGGGCTTGTATTTCAAAACTTTTCGGACATAACTAAAATATTCGTCCGTAGTCATGCCGCGATGACTGTAAACATGAACGCCGTTTTTAGCGAGAGCCGCGCAGATGTCGTCCTGCGTTGAAAGAGGATTTGAACCGCAAGCCGCTACAGTCGCGCCTAATTTCGTGAGAGTGATTAATAAATTCGCTGTCTTAGCTTCAAGATGAAGACAAGCCGCTATAGTTGCGCCCTTGAAAGGCTGCTGAGCTTTATATTTATTAAAAAGAAACTGCATTGAGGGCATATACTGCCAAGCCCAGTCGATTTTTTTCTGGCCGTGTCCGGCTAAATTTATATCTTTTACTTCAAAATCCGGCATAAAAATTTTTCCTGCTTTCCATTAAAATATTAAAATAAATTATAATATAGAAAATTTAAGCGAGGCGAAAAAATTTAATGAGCGAATTTCTAAAGGAAATATTTACTCTCAGAACTGTTTATATAGACAAAGGGCGTGGACGCTGGGCAATGAGAAAACGTTTACACCCCTTTATGCGCGGCGTGTTGTCAGTGATAATAATTTTTTTGTGCGGAGTTATTTATTTCAAGTCCGACAGTGTTAAAACTAACGAGGCTGTCGCAAAAATAAATGACGTTCCTGAAGTTAAAGAAGTTAAAACAGTGAAATTAATCGAGCCTGAGCCGGTTAAAATAAACCTGCCTCCGGCTGCTCAAACCGTTGCAGCCAGTCTGCACGACAGGCAGGTAAAGCCCCAAATTCAAGAGGCCAAGCCCGTTTTAATTCCGATAAATAATAATAATAAAGTAAAAAAAGAAACGAAAACTATAAAGAAAACCGAAATTATTTTGCCGTCAGAAGCTAAGCCCGGCACGGACAGAATTATTGCACCGAAAAAAAATTACGGCGATAAATATAGAATTTTAATTAGAAAATCTAATCACACTCTTTCATTACTAAAGGGCGATGAACTTATAAAAGAGTATTCCGTTGCTACAGGAAAAAACACCGGCGATAAAGAACGTGTAGGAGATCACAGAACACCCGTAGGAAATTTCAAAATAGTTTCGATTGAAAATGCTTCATCATGGTCTCACGATTTCAGAGACGGAAAAGGAAAAATCGCAGGAGCTTACGGCCCTTGGTTCTTGAGGCTCGATGCTAAAGGCTGGCGCGGTATCGGTATTCATGGAACTCATGACCCTGACTCACGCGGAACTAACGCCACTGAAGGCTGTATAAGACTAAGCAACGAGGACATAGCAGAGTTAAAAGAAAATTACGCTTATAAAAATATGCCCGTAGAAATTCGTGAATATTAAAATAAAAAACTAAAAGGAGAAAATAAAAAATGCTTAAATGCGGAATTGTCGGTCTGCCTTTGTCAGGTAAATCGACAGTCTTTAACGTTATCACAAGAGCCGGAGCTGAAGTCAAACCCTACGCGGGCGGAAAGACTGAGCCTAACCGCGCTTTAGTCAGTGTACCGGACGCAAGATTTGATAAATTAGTAGAGATTTTTAAGCCTAAGAGCGAAAAGCCTGCCGATGTTGAATTTGTAGACCTTGCAGGACTTTCGCGCGACGCAGGCAAGGGCGCAGGGCTTGGAAATTCTTTTTTGTCGTTCGTGTCGGAGAGTGAAGCGTTATTGCACGTTGTCAGGGTTTTCAAAAATTCTTCAGTACCTCATCCGGAAAATTCTATTGACCCTTTAAGAGATTGGAAAATAGTTGAAGCTGAATTAATTTATAGAGATTTAGGAGTAATTACGAACAGGCTCGCTAAACTCGAAGAAAAAAATTCTAAGAAAAAATTAACGCCGCAGGAAGCCGCAGAGTTTGAATTAATCAAAGAACTTGAAACTCAATTATTAAACGAGCGTCCTCTTCGAGAATTAAATTTAACTGACGAACAGAAAAGAATTTTATCGGGCTTTGCGTTTTTAACTCTCAAACCTGAATTAATAGTCTTAAATCTTGACGACACTCAGACCGGCGATGTCCCTGAATTAAAGCCGCTTGAAGACGAAATGAAAGCAAAAGGCTTAAAATCCGTGAAAGTTTACGGAGCTACAGAAATGGAACTTGAACAGCTTGACCCCGAAGACCGCGCCGAATTTATGAAAGATTTAGCGATAACTGAACCGGGCCGCGACAGATTAATTCATGAGGCTTATAAACTTTTGGGATTAATTTCTTTCTTTACGTCCGGAACTGACGAGGTCAGGGCTTGGACTTTGCGTGAAGGTTCAAACGCCGTTGAAGCAGCCGGAACTATTCACTCGGATTTAGCGAGAGGATTTATACGCGCTCAAGTTGTGGCTTATGATGATTTTATAGCGAATAACGCTTCGATAGCCCAGTGCCGCGACAAAGGAGTTTTGAGGCTCGAAGGTAAAGACTATATCGTCAAAGACGGCGACATGATTGAAATCAGATTTAACGTTTAGAAAAGTAAACAGGAATTAGGAAGTAGGAGTTAGGAAATTAAAAAAATTTCTAAATCTTACTTCCCATAAAAAAATATAAACATCATGGGACTTTTAGAATTAGTTAAAAAACAAATTAATATTACTTCCGATGAAAATTTGAAAATTGAATATATGAAAGCAAATGACATATATGATATTTTGAAATTTCTCAAGGAAGATTTTGAAGATTTTATTCTTGTAAAAAGAGATTTAGTACTCAATGAGACAGATTTGATAAGCTGCTATAAAGGTATAGTTTTCACGACAAAACCTAAAACTCTAAATTCCTTTGATGCTGTAAAAAAACTTGAAGAAAATAAAAATATTAAAGTCGTTGAGTTAAAGAATATAGGGTTAAATTTTATTAGTTGCGGAGAAATTTTATACGCGTTTTCAGAAATTCAGCCTGATTCTGAATTTCCAAACGTGCTGAAAATATACCCTGTCCATAAAAAAATTTTTGAAGAAAATATCTCAGCTCAAAATAATAATAACAATATTAATATTGAAATTTCAGACAACGCAATAACAAAAAAATTTAATCATAAAACAAATATTCAAACAGCAATTCAAAATGAAAATCATGAAATAGAATCTCGTGAAAAACGCGAAAAAAAATTAATTCTAAAAGAACTATTTAGAATTTTCAACGAAGAATTTACGGTTGTCCGAATAGAATTTTGGGGAGATATAGAAGATAAAAAGATTGGGCTTACACGTTTTTATAATTGTCATGGAATATCGAAAGGACGGCTCATGGGCAGCTGGAAGTTATTTGACAAAGATCAGTTGAATACAATTTTAGATAAAGGCTTAAAGAAAAAAATTATTGATGCTTTATCTAAAGAATTTTCAATATCACTGGGAGTTTCCTATGGAAAAATTATACACAATAAAGATAAAGAAGACTTTAAGAAGCGAGCCGAAGACATTGAAAAAGATTATCTCGATTACTTAAGAGGCATAAATAAAAATAATACTATCGGCAATATTAAAATTAGGGTTGCTTTTAACCCTGAGGAAGCTGTAAACAGCAGCAGAAACCAACTCTCTAAATATCTAAAAGGATTAAAACCTAATATTTCTGAATTTGAACGTATAAAATACAACTATGATGTTGATAAATTCGTTAAAGAAGCCTTTGCGGATATAGATACAAATGATTTTGCTTCAAAAGTTATTCTGAAAAAAATATTTACAAATTTTACGGAAGATCAATGGGAAGACGATAATTTTATTGAAGTGATAAAAGATGCTTGCGGGAACGAAAAAAATAGAAAATTTTTTTCTGAAGAATTTAGCGCAAAATTTAATCAGTTAATTAAAAGATTAGACTACAAAAATAAAAATAGTAATAAACATAGCTAAATTAAAAGATTTCATAAAAATTCTTTAACGTTATTTGTTACTAAAATTCCGTTGCGTGATAAAAACGTTACGGCTATTATACTTTTTCATTTTTACCCCATTCGCTTGGCAGCATGAAAGTTTCATCAGTAATTGAACCCGCAGTAGAGCGCACAAATTCAATTTCAGCCTTCAGGCGTATCGTAATCAAAAACACGCGGCTTTATTTTTTCTCCGTTATATTCAATATAATCAGGCATAATTAAATTTTTCTCTTTCACATAAATTAAAAAAGGAATTAGAAAGCAAGAGGCATGGAACTAAAAACACTCCTAACCTGACTGTCGTCAGACAGGCCCCTCACTCCTAATTCCTAACTAAAATTAAAACTCAAACGGTTTAATTTCTTTTACAACGTCTAAAATAGTTCCGTCGCGGGCTTCAAGAATTGCAACAACTTTATCTTTGAACTGAAGGTCATCAGGTCTTCCAACGAGTGAATAAGCCTTTTCCTGAAGTTCTTTAATCGGAACGTGTTTAATTCCCGCAACGTCAAGAGCCTCGATAATGTCTTTGCGTCTCGGGTTTACTGCCGTGCCGTAGTCCGTTACAACAACATCAACACAGTCGCCCGGAGTCGTAACAGTAACAACGTGCTCGCAAATTGTCGCCATTCTGCCCCTCGTTAAAGGAGTAACAATAACGCAGCATTTCGCTCCTTCAGCTGTGTCGGGGTGTCCGCCTGGTGCTCCGCGTAAAACTCCGTCAGAGCCCGTAATAACATTGACGTTAAAATCAATATCAACTTCAAGAGCCGCTAAGACAACAAAGTCAAGTTTATTGACAAATGCGCCCTTGTTAGCCGGATTGGCGTACTCGCTTGCTGTCATCTCAAAGTGGTTGGGATTGGTTCTAATATCTTCGATTGCTCCGGTGTCGAAGTCCTGAACGTCAATAATTTTGCCGACTTTGCCTTTCCTTTGAAGTTCGCAGATAGCTGACGTAATTCCGCCGATTGCCCATGACATTTTAATGCCTTTTGCGTCCATTAAAGGCTCTAAAAATCTATTTACGGCGAGTGAAGGTCCGCCTGCTCCGGTCTGGAAAGAAAATCCGTCCTTAAACCACGGAGTAGCCGCGATAATTTTCGCAGTATTTTCGGCCATCATTAAATCTCTGGGATTTTGGGTCATTCTTGCTGCAGCACTTGCGATTTTCTTGGGATTTCCGATTTCGTCAACTTTTACAACGTAGTCGACATTAACTCCGTGAATACTCGGCGGGAAATTCGGATAAGGAACAAGAGTATCAGTTATAACTACGACTTTATCAGCATATTCTGAATCCGGCACAGCGTAACTCAAAACTCCGCAGTCCCCTTTACCGCCTAAAGCACGGGCATTTCCGTATTCGTCCGAAGTCGGTGCGCCTATGAAAGCTACATCAATATGAACATCGCCCTCTTCGATAGCTCTGACACGGCCTCCGTGTGAACGTAAAATTGCAGGAGTTTTTAATTTTCCGTGAGAGACGACATCGCCCATTTTTCCGCGAATACCTGAAGTCTGAATACCTGTAACAATTCCTTTTTCAATATATTCGGCTATAGGGTCATGAGCATCACCGAGACTTGAAGCAGCGATAGTAATATCTTTTATGCCCAAGTCTACGATTTCTTTCATTACCATGTTTACGACATAGTCGCCGTTTCTAAAATGATGATGGAAAGAAACTGTCATTCCGTCTTTAATACCGCAGGCTATTATTGCATCTTTGATTGACGGGAGAAGTTTGCTCTCCTGCGGCTTCTGGTAAATTCTTGAAGTCGGGCCGTCTTTCTTGATATATTTTCCGTCTCTGTAGCCTTTGCCCTGATAGGGTTCGTATTTTCTGCCGTTCTTTAATTTAACGGCTAATGCCTCTTCGGGTATCTCTCTTCCGACTGAGTTTTTCATAATTAAAGATCCCCCTCATAAATTCCGCTTGCCTTTGCAAGTTTAATGACGCGTTCTGCGCCTGGAACAAAAGCAATATCAATCATTTTCCCGTTATCGAGTGTGAAAACTCCTACGCCCTCGCTCGCGTGTTCACGGTAAGCGCGGACAATTTTCTCTGCTTCAGCGATTTCTTTTTCGGTCGGTGCTAACATTTCGTGAACTATCGGGATTTGCTTCGGGTTAATTAAAGATTTTCCGTCAAAGCCCATTTCAACGTTCTGTTTGACCTCTGCTCTGAAGCCTTCGTCATCGTTTAAGTTCGTGAAAACTGTATCGAAGCACTGAATTCCGGCAGCGCGGGCAGCGTTTAACATCAATCCGCGAGCAAAAAGCATTTCGATACCGCCGGGAATAACTTTGACCTGCATGCACTTTCTATAATCTCCGCCGCTCAAAGCAACTCCAAAAAGACGCGGGGAAGCCTTGCAAATTTCGTAAGCATTCAAAACTCCTTTGGGACTTTCAAGAGCCGCCATTAAAAGAGTTCTGCCAACTTCAACGCCGAATTCTTTTTCAGCTTCTGTTACAGCCGCATCAACTGTTTTAACGTCTTGAGCACTTTCAGTTTTAGCAATTCTTATGCCGTCGCAGCCGCCCGCAACACAAACTCTAATATCTTCTTTCCAGTGAGGAGTGTCGAGGCCGTTGATACGCACTATTACTTCAGTGTCGCCGTAGTCGATAGTTTTGAGAGCGTGATAGAGTGAAAATCTCGCGCTGTCTTTCTGGTTTTCTGCTACAGCGTCCTCAAGGTCAAGCATAATTGAGTCCGCGCCGTAAATATAAGCGTCTTTAATTAATCCGGGCTTCTGAGCGTTCATGAACATCATGGTGCGTCTAAGCCTGAATTTTTCCGGTTTTGGTCTTGGAATACTCATTATCTGATTACACCTCCCCAGTCAAATTTGCCGTCCATATCGCACTGACATCCGCGATAGAACGCACATTCAACGCGCGCTTTGATAGTGCAGTCAAGTGCACCGTGATCATTAACGATTACTTTCGCGCTCTTTACGCCAAGCCTTTCAAGCGATTCTAAAACTGTTGCTTTAATCTGCCTGCCGTACTGATTAATAACCGAGCTTTCAAGCGATAAATCTATTTTGCCGTCTGTCGTCGGTTCAAGCGTTACCATTACATCGCTCGATTCGAGAGTTCCGGCTGTTCCTGCCGCTTTCAACTCCATTTAAGAGAACACCTCCGCTTAAATTCAGTGAAAATATTTTGGGAATTAATTTTAATAATTTTATCACGAAAAGGAAAAAAGTGAGGAGTTTAGGAGTTAGGAATTAAAATTGAAAATATACGAAAGGATTTTCGCCCGTGAACGCGAGCCCTAAAATTAAGCCTACAAACGTGAAAAATATTGTCATTCCCGTTATCGTGCTTAAATCAAAAATCGGGTAAAAACCTTTAACTTCTGTTTTTGATTTTTTAGCTTTGATTAGCGCGGCAAATTCTGAAATTATCATTATAAATAACGCTACGAACGTCCACATGAAAGGCTGGGTTATACCGTTTTGAAGCGTGAAAATTCTTTTTATAATTATCCAAGCGTCCGAAAAGTTTTCAGCTCTGAAAAATATCCATGTGAAAGAGATAAAAGCAAACGTCAATAAAATTTTCAGAGGCTTTAATAAATTTATTTTATTTTTGAAGCTGAATTTTTCAAGACACAAGGCCAAGCCGTTTAAGCCGCCCCAAAATACAAAAGTCCATTTAGCTCCGTGCCAAAGACCGCCGAGCAGCATAGTAATCATTAAATTTATAAGCTGACGTTTTTTTCCTAATCTATTGCCGCCCAAAGGAATATATAAATAATCTCTAAGCCATGACGACAAAGAAATATGCCAACGCCGCCAAAATTCCGTTACATTCTGCGAGATATACGGAAGATTAAAATTCACGCTGAAATCATAGCCGAGACATTTAGCACAGCCGATAGCAATATCTGAATATCCCGAAAAATCAAAGTAAATTTGCATTGCATAAGATACAACCGCAAAAATTATCGTAGCCCAATGAAAAGCTACAGGAACTCTGAAAACGTCATCAACAAAAATTGAAAGATGATCAGCTAATACAGTTTTCTTAAAAAATCCTATCGCAATTATTTGGATACCGATTAAAAAATTTTCAGCTGTAATTTTACGTCCGTCCTCGTGAAGCTGAGGCAGAAAATCAGCTGCCCTGACGATAGGACCGGCTACTAACTGCGGGAAAAAACTTATATACAACGCTAATTTTATAAAATCTTTTTCGACCGAAATTTTTTCTCTGTGAACGTCAATAACATAGCTTAAAGCCTGAAAAGTATAGAAAGAAATTCCGACCGGCAGAATTATTTTTAATGTTGAAGCTATGCCGAGACTTTCAAGAAAGAAATTATAATATTTGAAAATTCCAAGCACTATTAACGGAACTATTACGCCCGTGAAATAAGCAAATTTATTTTTTGAATATAAAGCTGTGAGATAAGACGCGCCCGTTACAAATAAAAGCAGGAAACAAAACCGCCAGTCCCACCAGCCGTAGAAAAAATAACTTGCAATTAACAAAAAAATTTGTTTCGTTTTTTCATTGAAAAATTTTTGATTTATAAGCGTCCCTAAAAGAACAAGAATAAAGAAAACAATAAAAACAGGCGATGTAAATACCATGATTAATTTTTATCCCCCTCAATTTTTTGCATTAATTTATAAATTTCTTCGGCAAACATTCTATGACCGTCTTTATTCATATGGCCGGAAGCTATTGAAGTATTAAAAAATCCGGTCGGGACAGTGTAATTTTTTTTATACTCGCTTAAAAATCTTTCGCTCAAGTCGACAAAATAAATTCCGTTTTGTTCGCAGGCATACGCAAAAATTTTTACGGCTTCGGTATTTCCTAAAATTTTCAGCGAACCGTCTTTCTCTAACTTGACTGAAGGGTGATACGCAATAATTAATTTTGCACCGTGCGAAAAGTTTTTAACAGTCTCGGCCATTCGTTTTAAGACTTGCGATAATAAAACCGGATTATTTTGAGATGTTGAATATTCGTAAGAAATTATTTTTTCGTTTAAGTTATGTTTCAATAAAGCTAATAGCTGAGTATAAATAAGATTTAACACGCTGCTGTGCGTTAATATTTTATGAAGGCCTGGACGTACATACCTGTAATATATGCTGCGTACAAAATCTGATTTATTTGTCTCTTTTGAAGTTATAACTCTTACTTTTTCAACTTTCTGTGAAAGAATATTTTTTAATTCTTCGTCTGTAAAACTTGCGGACATTATTTCAAGCACAATATATTCCGAAGGTTTATATTTTTCGACTGCTTTTTTCAAATTAACGGCACACGTTGCAAAATAATGCTTAAACATTCCTATGTTGTAAATTTTTTTGTACGTAAGATTTATTAATAAATTTGCTGTGCTGTATTTCTGAATGATATTGCTTGCTAATATATTTGAATTTCCCATTAATAAAACATCAATGCTCATTCCGTTTTCATAATCGAATAAATTACTATAGCCTTCATTATTATATTTACACGGTGAAAATCCCTCGCCTAAATTCGGATAAAAAGAATAAGCCTGAAGCCTTAAATCTGTTACGCCGTCAAAATTTTCAATAACATTAATTCCCATAGGATTAACAAATAATTTAGCTATCGGCGTGAGAATAATTAGTGATAAAATAACAGAGATTGTCATCTTAAAAATTATCGCGGAAAATTTTAGAAAATAATTAGGCGTTGAGCGTTGAGCGTTGAGCGAATTATACAGTCGTTATCAGTCATTGTCAATATTTTCCTTTCTAAAAAATTTAATTTCGCGGCAAATTATACACGAAAAAAAATTTTTTAGTTTTTATTTCTCGATTTTCTGCATTAATTTATAAATTTCTTCGGCGAACATTCGATGACCGTATTTATTCATATGGCCGGAAGCTATCGAAGTATTAAAAAATCCGTTCGGGACTGTGTAATTTTTTTCATACTCGCTTAAAAATCTTTCGCTCATGTCGATAAAATAAATTCCGTTTTGTTCGCAGGCATACGCAAAAATTTTTACGGCTTCGGTATTTCCTAAAATTTTCAGCGAACCGTCTTTCTCTAACTTGACTGAAGGGTGATAAGCGATAATTAATTTTGCGCCGAAACTTTTAACCGTCTCTGACATTCGTTTTAAGACTTTCGATAATAAAACCGGATTATTTGAAGATACGGGCTTCACAGAATTTATATTTACATTTTCGCATGGAAAAAGATTTTTAACACGGCCTACTATCATCGAGAAAATCGGAAAAAAATTTTTATGAATAAATTCACGCAGATATTTCGCATAAAAGCCCCGAAGACCGTCGGCTCTAATATTTTCCTGCGAGAAAGTTTTATTTTTTGAGGCTACTTTATGCTGCAGAATTTGATTTAATTCTTCGTCAGAAAAATTTATGATCATAGTTTCAATTACTGCAAATTTTGAAGGACGGTATTTTTTCAGGGCGTTTTCAAAATGACCTGCGCAGTTTGTAAAATCATGGCCGCGAATAGCCGCGTTATAAACTTTTTTGCCGGATAAAGCCGCTAAAATATTCGCGCAGTTATCTGCCTGCATAAGCTGTAACGCTTCCATGTGTGAAGACCCCATTAAGATAACATCAATATTCATTCCAGCCTCATAGTCAAAAAAATTATTGTAGCCCTCGTTATTTAATTTTCCGTGCGAAAAACCTTCTTGAAGCTGTATAAATGAAGCACAGGCAGGATAACGGAAATTAGTTACGTTGTCAGGGTCGTGAGCGTTAGACGGCAGACCCGCATAAAAGGCCGCAAATAAAGTTAAAATAATTAATGAAAATAAAAACGATAGTGAAAATTTGAAAAGTTGTAAGACACAACTAACGGCTCGTGGCTCGTGGCTCGTGGCTCGTGGCTCGTGGCTCGTGGCTCGTGGCTCG
>CAMVMK010000051.1 GCA_947168585.1 uncultured Fretibacterium sp. | reverse complement strand
GTGTTCTTGGCGGTATGGGACCGGCGGCCTGCGCTGAATTTTTAAGAATTTTGGCACGCGATGCTCCGGCGAAAAATGATTCTCAGCACCCTAAAATTATAATGCTGTCTGACCCTGACACGCCTGACCGCAGCGACGGTTTAATGGGTATCGGGCCTGACCCGCTGCCTGTGATACGTAAAAATTTGCTTCAGCTTGTTGAATGGGGCGCAGATATTTTGGCAGTTCCCTGCAACACTGCTCATTATTTTATTGACAGATTCCGCGATGAAATTCCCGTGCCTTTAATTCACATTGTTGAAGTTACAGTTGAAGCCGCGAAAGAATTAAGCAAAGGCAACTGTTCATGGCTTCTTGCTACAGACGGAACTCAAAAAAGTTTAATTTATCCGACTTGTGCTGAAGAAAGACATTATCATTTTTTGAAGCCTTCGGAAGAGCAGCAGAATAAAATTCAATCTTGTATCCGTTACGTTAAATCCGGAGAATTAAAAACCGCCGGAGAAATTATGCGTGATGTTGTTAATGAACTTTGGCGCGAGCGTGATGTTCCTGTTACTATGGGCTGTACGGAACTGCCTTTAGCTTACGAGGCTTCGGGGCTGCCTATGGAGCGTCAGGTATCGAGTTTGAAAGCTCTCAGTGATGCCTGCATTAAAAAATTATACGAAATTTAAGGAGAGATTTTCTAATGACATCAATGGTTATAGGGCTTATTATAGCTGCTTTTATTATCGGCTTATTTGTTATGTGGCGGCTGAAAGGATTTTTCGGCACTGAGCATGTAGTACATTCCTCTTCAGTGCTTGACGCTGTAAAAAAAGTAAATGAATTAGTTACTCTTCGTTCATATTTTCAGCGGGTCATTGAAGATACACAAAAAATAAATCTCTACGTTACTGTTTCAGAGAGCAGAATACTAATTGTCTGCAAAGGTGAAATTGTCTGCCGTTTCGATATGTCAAAAGCAGAAATCAATGTAAACGAAGAAAACAAACACGCCGATATAAAAATGCCTCAATGCGAACTTCAAGTAATCATTGATACAAAAAATGTAAATGTTCACGACAGCACACGAGGAGTTATTGATTTTGTTAAAGACGCTATCGCCTTCACAAACACATATGATTACAACAAAGTACGCGATATAGTTGAAAGAGAGCGTCCTGCAATAGCCAAAGATGTCAAAAATGAATGGTATTTAACTGACAAAGCAAAAGAAAATGCCCGGCAGGTTCTTGAAAATTTAATATCTGCATTCGGCTACACGGGTAAAATTTCTTTCGCTGAAGATTAGAAAAAGCCGCGTCTTCACTCCCACCCACCCACCCCGCTCAGACGCGGCTTTTTTACCTTTTACTTTTTATAAAATTTCTCGATTAAATAATTTGCTCCAAATCTTACAGGAATTACCATAAGCGATTAGCTTTAACGCTTAAAAATGCCCACTTTATTTTAGATTTTATGATAAAATCAATTCAAAAAATATTGTCAATAAAGAAAGGAGAGGTATTATTGGTTTTTTTCAGTTCTTTTGTCAGTAAGTTGGAGAAAGAAGGACTTGAAATGAAATATGGCATCACAAGACCTCGCGATGCTCATCGTGTACTCTGCAATATCGTGGAAAGTAATTTTAGAAGCGAAGAAGAAAAGGTCAGTTTGGCTAAACCAGTTTTATCTTGGCTTAGTAGATTATCTCTACAAGGTAATGACGAAGCTACAAATGTTTTAGAATATTTTCGTGATACGGACGAGGATTTTTTGAAAAGAAATAATATTCATATATGAGATTTATATTATGCAACAATGCTTATAAAGTGTATTTCATAAAAAAAACAGGGGAGAAATAATCTCCCCCTTATTTATTACTTTATTTTTTATTATAAAATTTCTCGATTAAATAATTTGCTCCAAATCTCACAGGAATTACCATAAACGCAAGAACGAAGCAATTAAGCCACGAGTCTAAAGTTAGAGCCTTAACGCTCAAAAATTCTCCGCCAAGTTCGATAAAAAGCCATTGAAGCACGAATATAAACAGCATCGTGAACACACAATTTTTTGACGAAGCCATTGAAAGCCCGTTAAAAGTTATCGACATCATGAACACGGCAAACAAGGCAGTCCGCAAATAAATAATGTCGTCAGTCATGAACAAGTTTCTAACAGGTTTAACAAACATTACAGCGAGACAAATTAGTGTTATATACGCAGCTCCGATTAAGATATTTTGAAGCATTGAAGGCGTGATAATATTTTCGTCGCGCGGGATCGGCTTTTCGTTCATGTATTGCTCTCTCGGAGGTTCTGAGCCGAAAGCTATTGCCGCAAGAGTGTCCATAGCCAAATTAATTAATAATAACTGAATTACCGTGAGCATTATATTCTGTCCGAACAAAGGCCCTAAGAAACAAATTACAACTGCGGCAACGTTGACAGTAAGCTGAAACACCAAAAATTTTCTGATGCTCTTGAACATCGAACGGCCGTATAAAATTGCTTTTGCAATGGATTTGAAGTTGTCATCTAAAATTGTAATGTCGCCTGCTTCTTTTGCAACTTCAGTCCCTGAGCCCATAGCAAAGCCGACATCAGCTTTTTTCAAAGCCGGAGAGTCATTCACGCCGTCGCCCGTCATGCCTACAACTAAATTTAATTCTTGGGCAATTTTTACAAGTCTGCTCTTATCTGACGGCAAAGCACGAGCAATAACACGCAAATCCGGCAAAATCTTTTTGAGTTCGTCATCGGATTTCTCTGCTAATTCCTGCGAAGTCATTGCAATTTCGCCTGTATTAAGTAAACCTGCCTCGCGTGCTATTGCAACGGCTGTTTCTTTTCTGTCGCCCGTTATCATTACAACTTGAATACCGGCGGCACGAACGCGCTTAATAGCTTCAATGGCTTCTTTTCTAACATTATCGCGGATACTCAAAACACAAACGAGTTCTGTTTTACCTTCTGTTTTTTTAGCGATTGCTAAAAGTCTCATGGCTCGATCGGCTTGAGCATTGATATAAGAGTTAATAGCTTTTGGGTCGGGAATATTTGCACACTGCGGGATAATTTTTTCAGGCGCGCCTTTTATGTAAGTAATACCGTCAGTAAATTCAACGCTCGACATTTTATTATCGGAATTAAACGCCGTGAATTTTTTGACATTGTTTTTAGCGTTGGAAATTTTTTCGACTGCGTTTTCAGCATTTAAGAAAAATGACATTAAAGCGCGGTCAGTACTATTTCCGCCGATAACAGCTCCGTCTCCGACAGTTGCGGAATTATTAACGCCTGCACCCAAAATTAAATTTTCGCGGGTATCTTCTGCAAGTTCTTCAAGAGATTTGAAGACTGAAATTTTCACGTCGCCGGTTGCTTTTACTTCAACAGGCGCGGCAATTTCTGCGATAGTCAAACGTCCTTCGGTGATTGTGCCGGTCTTGTCGCTGAATAACAAATTAAGACTGCCTGCGGTTTCGAGGCCGTTAATCTTTCTTACTAAAACGTTATCGCCCGCCATTTGCATAGACTGGAAAGACATCAGCATTGAAGTCAGCATCGGCAAGCCTTCAGGTACTGCACATACAACGATAGTAACTGCAACAGTGATAGCGTCAACTAAAAGTCTTACCCAACTGTAAAAATCTGCTGGAAGATTGCCCGTTATCAAAGTTCGCGCCAATATGCCGAGAACAATAGCGGCGGCTCCTGTGTATCCAAAAACTGAAATTTGTTTTGCAAGTTTACCTAATTTTACCTGCAAAGGCGTTTTTCTTTGAGCCTCTTGAACTTCGAGAGCAAGTTCGCCGAATAAAGTTTTATCGCCGACTACCTCAACTTTCATATAAGCTTCGCCCGAACATACAACAGTACCGCGGTAAACATAAAATTTATTTAGTAAATCGCGCGTGTTGTATTCTTCGTTATTTGTATTCGGAATTTTCTCGGCTTCTTCAGTTTCTCCGTTCAAAGCTGATTGATCTGCTTTTATTTCACCGTCAATAATTACGCCGTCAGCGGGAATTTTGTCTCCTGCCTGCAAATAAATCACGTCATCTTTTACAACTTCGCTGACATGAATTTCATGGATACTTCCGTCTCTAATTACTTTTGTAACTTCTCCGGCTTCCTGCTGAGATTTCAGCAACGATGCTTTTTCTTCCTGTTTATATTCAGTGATTGAAGAAACACTTCCGGCGATTAAAATTGCAACAAAAACTCCGAAAGGTTCAAACCATTCTGCTCTTCCTAAGAAGAATAAAACGAGCTGAATACCTAATGCACAGAGCAAAATTATTATCATCGGGTCTGTTAGGTTACTCAGAAATTTTTGTGCTAAAGTTTCGCGCGGAAGTTCTGTGAGCGCGTTAGTGCCGTATTTATTGCGGCTTTCCGTTACTTGACTTTGAGTCAAGCCTGTGATTTTGTTCATGTTGCCTCCTAATTAGTATGTAAATTTTCCAAATAGCTTTCGAGGATTATAACGGCAGCTATTTTATCCACTGTTTTTTTGCGTTTTTTTCGAGAAGTATCAGCCTCCAATAAAGTTCTCTGAGCGATTACAGTAGTAAATCTCTCATCATGAGTTACAAAATTTATATAAGGGTAATTTGTTTGCAATTTTTCAAGAATTTCTAAAATTTTTTCGGCCGTTGCGCTTTTTTTGCCGTCAGTTCTTACTGGAAGGCCAACGACAATTAAAGACGGCGCGAATTTTTTTATGCAGTCGTCTAAATCATTAAGCCAAGTTTCAGTGTTCCAAACGCCGAGACCTTGAGCGATTATTTGATTAGGGTCAGAGATTGCTGCTCCGACCCTTGCTGTACCTATATCGAGAGCCAATATACGGCTTTTACTGAATGAGGTCATTTTTGTTTAGATATTCAATGAATTTTTGAAGCATGTAATTATCACGCTTATCAATATCATTTTTAGTAAATTTCGCTAAAGGCACTTCATATAAATCTTTTATTCTTGAATCTTGATACATTATGCTACCGTTATACAAAAAAGGTTGTCCTTGTTTTTGTACTTTTCCTCGTATTGACACGTATTTATTTCCTAACGCTTCAAAAAGAGAAATACCTTTTTTCCCATATTTTCCCAATTCGTCTTTAGAAAAAATATAATCAAAGTCTAAATTTTGTTGCAAGTCTAATAATATCTGTTTTTCACTCTCAAAAGCCCACCATATTAACATAAATTTTGTTAACTTTTTTCTCGCTGAAAATTCGTAGCTTTTGAATGTGGTTTTAAGAGTTTCTGCATGAAATTTGTATTTTTCAAAAGTAACTTCAGTATTATTAACAATATTCAGCATTTCAGGATACATCGGTGATTTGAAATCGCTTGAATGCTTGCCCCTTAAGGAATATCCTAATATGAAAGCTGTTATTTTGTGCAGAAAATTACAAAATTTCTCATCTTCGAGTATTCCATCATTATCTCTGTTTTTGAGATAATATACAGATACAATATTTGCCCACATATCGTTAGGTGCATAATTCAAAACAAAAAGCCTTTTTAGTACATCGTCAGAAAATCTTTCCGTTTGTTCTGCTACGTCCTGCCAAAAAACAGCAAGATCAATGATATTTCCGAATGTTTCGTCTTTTTTTAGAAGAGCATATGAATTTTTTTCATAGAATTTTCTCAATGACTCCATTGTAGATGATTTATTGCCCTGTTTAGCTCTTTCGTAGTACATGTAACGATAAAAAATCCCATCTGCTGCGGATTGTGGGAAAATTTTTGTACAAATTTCAACGAGTTTATTCCAGTCTGATACAAATTTATCTTTAAGGCTTGGGGTCTGTTTGTCGTAATATTCATAAAATTGAGCCTTGAAAATATCAGAATCTGATAAAGGTTTACCTCTATCATTGAGCGTGGAAAAAATACGCAAAGCGGTATCTTGAGAATCTGCTACAATGGGAAGTAATATACAATTATTCATGATTCTTATCGGCATTAATGGTAAGTCGTCTTTTGTATCATCATTAGAAAATTCATCTATTTTTTTCTGAAATAAACGATAATTTTCAGCGTAACGACTTTTTAACGTTTTAGGAGCTTCGCCCGTTCGTAATATTTCTCTAAATTCTTGCAAAGTATCGTCAGTTACAACTTTTATTTCTATTTTACAAGAATTTTTATCAGGCTCATCAGCTTCATCAACGTACCAAATACATTTTTCAATATTTTGACATGCGTTATATGAACGTTTAGTATTTTTGCGCGATAAATGTGAATAAAAAGCTCTCAACAATAATACCAAAGTTACAAGCCGTTGATGTCCATCTATTACTTCTTGCATTTTATTGTTAGGAAAATCAACGATTGTACCTAAAAAATATTTATCATTATCCCTGTCAAATGATTGCGAATCATCATCTGGAAATGAAAAGGAAAAAAAATCATCCCATAACCTTGAACATTCTTCTTCTTCCCAAGAGTATTGCCTCTGGTAAGCTGGAATTAGGAAAGTATTTCTTGATAAGATATCAAGAATATTAACATAATTCTCATTTTGAAAAAGTCCCGGCATATTATTCTATAACTCCTTTCTTTATTTATAGCATTCCCCCGCCGGTTAAGACGGGAGAATAATTTTTTATTTACCAATCTGCGTTTTTACAAGTTCGCGGATTTTTGTTAATGCTTCTTCGAGTTTAGCACCATCGCGTCCTCCGCCTTGAGCTAAATTCTTACGTCCGCCGCCTTTGCCGCCGAGAATTACGCAGGCTTCCTTTACCAAAGTTCCGGCATTAATTCCCATGTTTACAGCACTATCATCAGCCATAACTACAAGCTGGCATGAGTTGTCTTCAGTGCTTCTTGACGCAAGAATTACAACGTTAGGCTCTTGCCTTGCACGTGCTTTATCACCAATATCGCGGAGCATATTTGCTTGAATGTCCGGAAATCTTCCGATCTGAAGCAAGACACCGTCAAGTTCTTCACGCTCTAAAAATCTCTCGGAGTTTTCCAAAAGTTCTTTGAGTTTAGCGGCTTGAATTTGGTTTTTCATAGTCTTTAACTCTTCAACTAAAGCTGCGGCTTTGTCTTTAAGTCCGTCTTCATCGGTCATTAATAACGCTGTCATCGAATTTCTTAACGCAAATAATTTTTGCATTAACATCAAAACATTCATGCCTGTTGCAGCCAAAATTCTGCGTGTTCCCGAACCTATACTTTCTTCACGTAAAATTTTGAAAGCACCTATATCACCCGTTCTTGATACGTGCAGACCTCCGCAAAGTTCCATCGAAAAATCCGGGACATTTACAACTCTTACAATATCGCCGTATTTCTCGTCAAAGAGGGCTTTTGCACCGAGTGATTGAGCTTCTTCTTTGGTATGTTCGGAAATATTTAATTCAACGTTTTTCAAAATCTCTTGATTAATAATCCGCTCAGCTTCTGCAATTTCAGCGTCAGTCATAGGCGAATGATGAGTAAAATCAAACCTCAAAAATTCGCTTGTTACCAATGAGCCTGCCTGCCTTACATGACGGCCCAAAACACGCCCTAATGCCTCGTGAAGCAAGTGTGTAGCTGTATGATTGCGTCTTATAGCACTGCGTCTTTCGTTATCAACAAAACACAAAACTTCATCACCGGCATTTATAACGCCTTCGTCTTCAAGTTTAGCAGTATGTACGATGATTTTTCCGTGAGGAACTGTGTTTAAGACTTTAAGCGTCAGACCGTTTACTTTCATTTCACCAATATCGCCGATTTCTCCGCCGCGTTCTGCATAAAATGGTGTTGTATCTAAAATAATTTCAAATTCTCCCGCACCGTTTACGCTGTTTACTCGGCCTTGCGAATTTATTAACGCTAAAATTTTTCCTGAATCAGCGGCCTTTTCGTAGCCCGTGAATTTTGTTGCGCCGAACTCGTTTTCAAGTTCAGTATAAACATCTCCGGCGAGCGCACTTTTCTTTTGTTTGCTTGAGGCTCTTGCGCGTTCTCTCTGTTCGTTCATTGCGGCTTTGAAACCGTCTTCATCAAGTGAAAAACCTTGTTCTCCGGCCATTTCACGTGTCAATTCCGGCGGAAATCCGTAAGTATCATACAACGTGAAAATTACATCGCCTGGAATTTCTTTTAAGCCTTTAGCTTTTAAGCTGGATATTTCGCTGTCAAATAACTCTGTACCCTGCTTAAGAGTTTTATTGAATTTTTCTTCTTCAATATTAATAATTTGTTCAATTACTGGCCTTTGTGTGATTAATTCCCTGTAAGGATCGCCCATTATGTCAATTAAAATAGGCAGATATTCACACACAAAAAGCCCGTCAAAATTCAACAATTTACCAAAACGTACAGCGCGTCTTAACAAACGTCTGAGAACATATCCGGGACCGTCATTTGAAGGCAAAACACCGTCAGCAAGCATGAAAGCGACGCTTCTAATATGGTCGGCAATTACCCTGACGGCCATATCGTTTTTAGGATTTTCACCGTATTTAATTCCGGCACGTTTGCAGGTATAATCGATTAAAGGCGTGAATAAATCTGTCTCGTAATCAGTATCAACGCCCTGTACAACAGAAACAAGACGCTCAAGACCCATACCCGTATCAATATTTTTGTGCGGCAATAAAAGCAATGATCCGTCTTTTTGCCTGTCAAATTGGGTGAAAACTAAATTCCATATTTCCATGTAGCGGTCGCAATCACACCCAACGCCGCAGGTAGGTTTGCCGCAAGAGTATTTTTCGCCCCTGTCGTAGTAAATCTCAGAGCACGGGCCGCATGGACCTGTTTCGCCCATAAACCAATAATTATCATCTTGCCCGAATCTGAAAATTTTATCTGCAGGAAGTCCGACTTCATTGTGCCAAACGTTGTATGCTTCATCATCATCAAGATAAATCGTAGCATAAAGCCTTTCAGAGTCAAGCCCTACGCGCTCAGTTAAAAATTCCCACGCCCATGTTATTGCCTCGTGCTTAAAATAACTTCCCCATGAGAAATTTCCGAGCATTTCAAAAAAAGTGTGATGGCGTGCTGTTCTTCCTACGTTTTCAATGTCGTTAGTGCGGACACATTTTTGACAAGTTGCAACTCTTGGATATTCAGGCTCCTTAATGCCCAAATAATAAGGCTTAAGAGGCACCATTCCTGCGATAGTGAATAACAAAGACGGGTCTTCCGGCACTAATGAAAAACTCGGAAGATGTTTCGAGCCTTTCTCTTCCCAAAATTTTATAAAAAGTTCGCGTAATTCTTTTGCAGTTCTATATTTCATTCTTTAATCTCCTTGCTTAGGACTTGTGAGTTTATCTACAAACGGCTTGATTAAATCAACAGGAATCGGGAAAAATGTTGTTGTATTTCTTTCGCCGGATATTTCTCTAATCGTCTGCAAATAGCGAAGTTGTAATGTGATCGGCGAGGCTTCCATTTTACGCGCAGCTTCCGACAATTTTTCAGCGGCCTGTAATTCACCCTCAGCAGCGATGATTTTTGCACGGCGTTCACGCTCTGCTTCGGCTTGGCGGGCCATTGCACGCTTCATACCTTCGGGAAGTTCCAATTCTTTGACTTCAACCGCGCTGACTTTGATACCCCACGGGTCTGTTCTGTCATCAATGATTTTTTGAAGTTCCTGATTGATTTTTTCGCGTGAAGACAAGACCTCATCTAATTCTACAGAACCTACAACTGAACGCAAAGTTGTCTGAGCTAATTGGCTTGTTGCTATAATATAATTTTCAACTTCAACAACGGATTTAGACGGCTCAAGAACACGGAAATATACAACGGCGTTGACTTTTATTGCAACATTATCTTTTGTAATAACTTCCTGAACTGGTACATCAAGCGTCAAAATTCTTAAATCAACCGTTACAGCGCGGTCAATAAAAGGCATTATAAAAACAATTCCGGGCCCGCGGCTTCCAACTAAACGACCCAATCTGAATAAAACAATACGTCTGTATTCAGGTACTATTTTAATAGCCGTTGAAAGTACGATTAACAAAAAAAATACAGCTACTGCAAGAGTTCCAAGTCCGGAAATTATCGAACCTAAATCACTAATATCAATTATCATTTACAAATTTCTCCTTTCAAAATTTTTTTATTTGCTAAGTTCTTCAAGACGTTTGAGAACTTCAGAACCTTTGAGATTTTCATTGCGAAGAGCGTAATCAAGAGCATTTTGACCGCTAATATTTGTAGCTTTTACATCAGCACCTGCATCAATCAAAGCATTTATAACTTCAGGATATTTAGTTTTTTCTGCCGCTGTCATCAAAACAGTTTCACCGCCGTATAATGTTACAGCGTTGACATTTGCTCCGGCTTTTATTAGGGCATTTACAATTTCGACGTTTTGATTAGCAACTGCCTCCATCAATGCAGTTCCGCCGCTTAGTTTATTTCTTATATTTACGTCAGCACCGGCCTGCAATAAAGCATTTACTATTTCAATTTTACCATTCCAAGTCCAAGTAGCCATTATTAAAGCTGTATTTCCAGTGCTGTCTGTAGCGTTGACATTTGCTCCGGCTTTTATCAAAGCATTTACAACTTCTGTGCGTCCTCCGCTGACTGCTAATATTAACGGTGTTGCACCGCCTGATTTTGCTTTTGCATTGACATTTGCTCCGTCATTGATTGCGTTTATAATATCTTGTTCCACGCCTTTACTGCATACAGCTATGAAATCTTCATCGCTTAACGGTGCGCCTGATGCAGGAAGAGCAAAAATAACTGAAAGCACCAAAACCGCTGATAATAAATATTTTAACTTCATAATAAAAATTTCTCCTTTCAAAAATTAGCTGAAAAATTTATCTTTTAACCAATCCGTAAAACCTGCTTTATTTTCGTTCACAGGGGCTTTCATTTCATCGGCAAGAGATTTTATTAATTCACGCTGTTTATCAGTTAATTTCTTGGGAATTTCTATAAATACATGAGCATACAAATCGCCGGTTGATTTTGAATTTACTTTGGGCATTCCCATACCTTTTACTTTTAATATCTGTCCGTGAGAAGTTCCGGCAGGGACTGAAATTTTTTCCGTTTTTCCGTCCAAAGTTTTAATTTCTGTCTCACAGCCTAAGACAGCCTGCGGGTATGTCAAAAGCAAACTTGTATGTAAATCCGAGCCGTGCCGTTCAAAATTTGCATCTAAGCCGACATCAATTATTAAATGTAAATCTCCGGCCTCACCGCCGTTTGTGCCTGCCTCGCCTGCTCCTGGTATTCTAAGCCTCATGTTTCTTTCGACACCGGCAGGAATTTTTACTTCTAATTTGTGTTTCTTGCGTACTTGTCCGCGACCTCCGCATTCATCGCATTTTTCTTTTATAAATTTTCCTGTTCCATGACAATCCGGGCAAGTTGTAATGCTCACAAATTGGCCGAAAAGACTTTGCTGTGCCTGTCTGACTTGTCCCGAACCATGACATTTAGGACAAGTTTCGGGTTTTGTGCCGGGTTTAGCTCCCGTACCGTTACAATGCTGGCAAGTCTCCCACTTCATTACTTCAATTTCGCGGCTGACACCTTTCATGGCTTCGAGCAATGTTACATTTACAATCATTTCAATATCATTGCCGCGTCTTGGTGAATTTGGATTTGTATTTCGCCGTGAACTTCCGAAACCTCCGAAGCCGCCTCCGAATGCCTGAGAGAAAATATCTCCGAATAAATCGCCTAAATCCATTCCGCCCATACCGCCGAACGGGTTAGAATTTGGATCAGCCGTCCCGAACTGGTCATAGCGTGCGCGTTTTTCGCTGTCGCTGAGGACTGAATAAGCGGCGTTAATCTTCTTGAATTTTTCTTCGACATCTTTATCGCCGGGGTGAGCGTCAGGGTGGTATTGTTTGACGAGACTGCGGTAAGCCTTTTTTATTTCGTCTTGCGTGGCGTCCCGTTTAACGCCTAAAATTTCGTATAAATCTTCCAAACTTACAAATTACTCCTTTATTTTTTAGTAAGAACTTAGGAGCAAGAATTTTAATTTCTCACTCCTAAGTCATAATTTTTATTTGCGTCTTCTTGGCGCGCTGCGTCTTTCAAGTCTTGTTTTAAGTTCTTGAGCGGGCTTATATTCAGGATTAATTTCAAGTGCTTTATTTGCCCATGTCAAAGCATCGTCTTGCCTCCCGCGCAGTCTTTCAGCTGAAAGTCCTGCCCAGTATGCCGCAAGATAGTTAGTTTGAGGAGCGGCCTCAAAGGCTTTTGTGTAATCTTCAAGAGCCAAAGTTATTTTGTTCGAGCTGTATTTTTGGTAAGCCGATCTCTGCATTGCAATTAAATCGCGTCTTGTCTGAGCCGGAAGTTTGTAAGTCAAAATCATTGCGGCTTCGGTCGAATTATTAGGATCAAAAGCCGGAAGTTCTTTGATTAAATTCTCAAGTTCTGCGACTTCAGCTGCCTTTTTGCCTGCATTTTTCTCGCGGTTTGCTAAATCTGCTTCTCGGGTCTTCAATGCTGAGTTATCGTCAGCAATTTTCTTGCTCTTGGCCTCAAGTTCTGTCGATAAAGCGGCAAGTGCTGAATCTTTTTTCGCTGTCTCAGCTGTCTGCTCGTTGAGTTCTTTAATAGCATCGGCGATATTTTTATGCTGCATTTCGGCGGACTGTTCGCGCTTTGCTACTTCTTCTTCGCGTTTTTCTAAATCTGCGGCCTTAGCGTTAAGTTCGTTTTCGAGGTCAGCAAGTCTTTTTTCAGTATTTTCGCGTTCTGTCAAAGCTGCTTCGCGTTTCACAAGGTCTGCTTCACGCGCTGAAATTTTGTCGGCTTCTTCCTTTGCGCTGATTTTAGCGTTAAGTTCGCTTTCACGTGTTGCGAGGTCTGCCTCACGCTTGGCCATGTCTGCTTCACGAGCTGCTAATGCTGCTGAGGCTTCCGTAAATTTCTGGCTTTCAGCGGCGAAAGTCATTTCGCGTCTTGCTAAGGTTGCTTCACGCGACATAATTTCTTTTTCGCGGGCGTTGACCTGAGTCTCACGGCCTAATAAAATCGTTGAAGTTCCGGAAATTTCTTTGCTTTTTCCGTCCAAAACTGCGGCGCGGGAGGCGAAATCTTTTTCACTTTTCGCCAATTCTGACTCACGCTCAGCAAGAGACGACGCGAGGGCTTCAAGCTGTGCGGCTTTCTCGTTAAGCGCGTTCTCTTTGAGCGTCAACTCGTCCGGAGCTTCGGCCGGTGTTTCAGCAGGGGCTTGTGCAACGGCTTCCGGCTCTGCTGGTGCTGCTGCTTCGGGCTCGTCCGCCCATGCCATAGGAGCGAAAGACATTATAAGCAACATTAATAACGCTGTTTTTCTGATCATTTTATAAAATCCTCCTTGAGAAAAAAATTTTTCTGCCATAATTCTAACATTAATTAAAATAGTTAGAGCGGGAATTAATAAAGTATAATATTTTTTCAGGAGGAACGATTAAAAAATGCTTCTTTATACTATAGGCTTCACGCAAAAATCCGCCGAAAAATTTTTTGAGACTCTAAAATTTCGCGGCGTTAAAATGTTAGTTGACGTTCGGCTCTTTAACTCAACGCAGTTAGCTGGCTTCGCAAAGAAAAATGACCTCAAATATTTTCTTAAAGCTATTTGTAACTGCGAATATGCTCACTGCGTAAACTATGCTCCGACGAAAAAAATTTTAGACGGTTATAAAAAAGAAAAAATTACTTGGAATGAGTACGAATTTCAATATAAAAATTTAATGGACGAGCGAAAATCTGTTGAAGATTTTATAAAATGTTTTTACGATGTTTATGATCCGGTTTGTCTGCTTTGCGCCGAACCTACGCCGGAACACTGCCACAGAAGATTATTCGCTGAATTAATTAAGGAAGAATTAAAAGATAAAGTCGAAATAGAGCATTTATAAAAAATGAAAATTGACCGAAATTTTTCGGCGCAAGCCCCTGACTTTAGGCATGGGGATAAGCCG
>CAMVMK010000050.1 GCA_947168585.1 uncultured Fretibacterium sp. | reverse complement strand
CATTACTCATAAACACGTTGATCATCTTTTAGGCGTTATCTGGATGGTTAGAATGCTCTGCCATTCAATGAGGCACGGAGAATACAACGGCGACGCTTATATTTATTCACACGGAGAAGTTTTGAATTTAATCCGTGATATTTCAGGAAAACTTTTACTGCCTGACGAAATTAAATTTATTGATAAACAGCTTCATTTAACAGAAGTTTTTGACGGAAATTCTTTAGAGATAATCGGGCATAAATTCACGTTCTTTGATATTCAATCTTCAAAAGCTAAACAATTTGGTTTTTGTATGGAATTTGATAATAAAAAATTAACCTGCGGCGGTGATGAGCCTTTTTTAACTAGTCGTCCTGCGTTGAAAAAATACGCGGAAAAAAGCGACTGGCTTTTACATGAAGCATTCTGCCTTTATTCTCAGGCCGATATTTTTGAGCCTTATGAAAAACATCACTCGACCGTAAAAGATGCCTGCGAATTAGCTGAACGTCTCGGAGTTAAAAACTTAATTCTCTATCATACTGAAGATAAAAATTTATCGAAAAGAACTGAACTTTACCGTGAAGAGGGATTGAAATATTTCAACGGCTCTTTATTTATTCCGAACGATCTCGAGACTATAGAATTATAAAAAAAATTAGGAGCTAAGAAAATAATTCCTAACTCCTAATTCCTAACTCTTCATTAAAAATTTATACTGCGTAACCGAAGAATGCCGGAAGCCATAAGCTGATCGCCGGAACGAATGTCAATAAAAGAAGCGTTATTAACATGCAAAGATAGAACGGCAACGTGGCTTTGACAACTTTCTCCATCGGTAACTTAGCAACAGCAGAACCGATAAATAAAACCGCTCCGACCGGAGGCGTTAATAATCCGATACCGCAATTTAATATTACCATAATTCCAAACTGTATAGTGCTGATTCCGATTGACTGCGCTACAGGAAGCAAAATCGGCGTGGCGATTAAGATAATCGGTGCCATATCCATGATACAGCCTAAAATAAGCAAAATCGCGTTGAGCATTAAAGCTATAGCTATAGGGTTGCTCGAAATGCTCGTGATTAAGTTCGCTGCCTTAGCAGGAACGTGCAAGATTGTTAAGCAATAGCCGAATGCCGCTGACGTTGCGATTAATATTAAAACGATTGCGAGAGTATCTACGCATGTCTCAAGAGACTTCCAAACGTCTTTCCATTTCAGGCCGCGATAAATGAAAACTGAAACAAAGAGCGAATATACGACCGCGATAGCCGCTGACTCTGTAGCCGTGAAAACTCCGCCGACAACTCCAACAACAACGATTAAAATCGCCGCTAATGCCCAGAATGATTTTGCAAGCTGCTTTAAGAAAAATACAAGGTTAAACGGCGCGCCCTTCGGATAATTTCTCTTTACTGAAATTATATATGAACCAACCATTAAGGAAATTGCTAAAAGTGCTCCTGGAAGATATCCGGCCATGAATAAAGCTCCGACTGAAACTCCTCCCGCTGTAGTCGCGTAAATAACCATGTTATGGCTCGGAGGGACTAACAAACCTTCGCATGATGACGTGATTGTTACTGCTGTCGAAAAATCTGCATCGTAGCCCTGATCTACCATCATGGGAATTAAAATCGAGCCAAGTGAAGCTGTGTCTGCCGATGCTGAACCGGAAATTCCTCCGAAGAAATATGAAGCAACGATGTTGACCATAGAAAGACCGCCGCGCATCCAACCGACTAACGAGTTAGCTAAGTCAATTAGTTTCTCTGAAATTCCTCCCGATCCCATTAAAACTCCCATCGTGATAAAGAACGGGACAGCCATTAAGCTGAATGACCAAACGCCTTTTATCATCTGCTGAGGAAGCGTAACGAGTGCCTGACCCTGCGATATTAAACAAAATACCGTCGAAAGTCCGACAGCGTAAGCAATCGGGAAACGGAGCAAAATCATTACGAGGAAACTTCCCAATAAAATTAATGTCGAAATATCTTCTGCGCTCATTTTGTTTCCTCCTTATATAAGTCCTCAATCCTAAGAAAAATTTGCTCAATCTCAAAAATAATCATGCTTGCGGCGGCTAATGGAATTGGGAAATACATCCAGAAGCGGCTCAAATTTGGGAGCGATTCATAACGCCCGAAACGCGACAAAGGAGATTGACATACTTTAATTCCGTAAATTAGCAATATTACTCCCAACGAAAAAACTGCCAAATCAGAAATTAAATCTAAGACTTTTACAAATTTCGGCGGAAGATAGTCATCAAGAGTTGTCATTCTTATATGAGCTCTCTTGCGTATTGCTAAAGTTGCTGATAATACAGCCATATAAACCATCAAAGTTAAAACGATTTGTTCACTCCAAGCAGGGTCCGGAATGAAAGAAATATAACGCCCTGCAACTGACATACTTGTAATAACTACATCAGCAACCAGAAGCAATTTACAAATTACCATAATAATTCTATCTGTCCAATCATAAATTGGACGGAGAATTGATTTTAATGCCGTAAATGAATTAGGCATGATTTTCATCACACTACACTTTCTATTATTTAATTTATAAATATAAAAACGACATCAAACAGGATTTTTTATCCTGCATAAAGATTTAGCGAAAAAATTTATGATATGTGATGAAAAGATAAAATTTATTTTCTCTGTTGAATGTTACGCCGTGTTTCTGAGTGGCGTGATTTGTTTTTTGAAACGGCTGATTGTTCTGACAAATCGATAAAGAGATTAGCTTGGCAATTTTCTTCAGGCAGTGCTTCAGCTACACGTGTGCGCTGGATTTTTATATTTTCAAGTATCCTGACACTTTCAGATCTCGATAATATAAGGCTTAAATTTCTATTCTCTTCTGTTTCTTCGACACGTCTATTTTGCTCTTCATTTTTTGAATGAAAGTTGTGATAATGCTCAACGGTATGTTCAACGAATGAAGATATGAGCGTTTGAACTTCAGAATTACTAATAGCATTTATTTTTAAGGGGGCAAAAATAAAATTTGAACATCCGTTTGCGCCGGATACTGCTAAAAAAGCAATAATAGTGTTCAAGAGAAGAGTTAAAAACAAAGCTATTAATGAACTTTTCTTCAACTGTTATAAACCTCCTTTCTTTTTGAATTTAGATTGATTATATTAAATCGACTTAATTTTTACAAGAAGCATAAAAAATTAGGAGCTAAGAAAATAATTCCTAACTCCTAATTCCTAACTCTTCATTAAAAATTTATACTGCGTAACCGAAGAATGCCGGAAGCCATAAGCTGATCGCCGGAACGAATGTCAATAAAAGAAGCGTTATTAACATGCAAAGATAGAACGGCAACGTGGCTTTGACAACTTTCTCCATCGGTAACTTAGCAACAGCAGAACCGATAAATAAAACCGCTCCGACCGGAGGCGTTAATAATCCGATACCGCAATTTAATATAACCATAATTCCAAATTGAATAGTGCTGATTCCGATTGACTGCGCTACAGGAAGCAAAATCGGCGTTGCGATTAAGATAATCGGTGCCATGTCCATGATACAGCCTAAAATAAGCAAAATCGCGTTGAGCATTAAAGCTATTGCTATCGGGTTGCTCGAAATGCTCGTGATTAAGTTCGCTGCCTTAGCAGGAACGTGCAAAACTGTCAAGCAATATCCGAATGCAGCTGAAGTTGCGATTAAGATTAAAACTATTGCGAGAGTATCAACGCAAGTATCAAGCGACTTCCAAACACCCTTCCAGCTGAGTCCGCGATAAATAAAAACTGAAACAAAAAGCGAATAAACGACCGCGATAGCTGCTGATTCTGTAGCCGTGAAAACTCCGCCGACAACTCCGACAACAACGATTAAAATCGCCGCTAACGCCCAGAATGATTTTGCAAGCTGCTTTAAGAAAAATACAAGGTTAAACGGCGCGCCCTTCGGATAATTTCTCTTTACTGAAATTATATATGAGCCGATCATTAACGAGAGAGCTAAAATCGCTCCGGGAATATATCCGGCCATGAATAAAGCTCCGACTGAAACTCCGCCCGCTGTAGTCGCGTAAATAACCATGTTATGACTCGGAGGGACTAACAAACCTTCGCATGACGATGTGATTGTTACTGCCGTCGAAAAATCTGCATCGTAGCCCTGATCTACCATCATGGGAATTAATATTGAGCCTAACGAAGCCGTGTCTGCTGAAGCTGAACCGGAAATTCCTCCGAAGAAATATGAAGCAACGATGTTAACCATCGAAAGTCCGCCGCGCATCCAGCCGACTAACGAGTTAGCTAAATCTATCAGCTTTTCTGAAATTCCGCCCGATCCCATTAAAACTCCCATCGTGATAAAGAACGGAACAGCCATTAAACTGAATGACCAAACACCTTTAATCATCTGCTGAGGAAGCGTAACAAGTGCCTGACCCTGCGACAATAAACAGAATACCGTTGAAAGTCCGACAGCGTAAGCAATCGGGAAACGGAGCAAAATCATTACGAGGAAACTTCCCAATAAAATTAATGTCGAAATATCTTCTGCGCTCAAGTTATACATTACGCGGCCTCCTCTTCTACTTTAATTCCGAATAAATCTTCAAGACGCAAAATAATCTGCTCAATTTCAAAAATTACCATTCCCGCACCGGCTACAGGGATAGGAAGATACATCCATACGCGGCTCAACTGCGGAAGAGATTCATATTTTCCGAAACGCGCTAAAGGCGACTGGCAGACTTTAATTCCATAGTAAAGCATTACGAAGCCGAGAGCAAAAACCGCTATATCTGCAACTAAATCAAGAAATCTCACAAGACCGGCCGGAAGATAAGCGTCAAATGATGTCATTCTGATATGAGCGCGTTTTCTAATAGCGAGAGTTGCTGAAAGCATAGCCATGTAGCACATGAAAGTTAAAACCATCTGCTCGCTCCATGCCGGATCTGGTATCCATTCAACATAACGTCCTGCAACAGCCATTGAAGTTATCACTATATCAGCGATTAAAAGAAGTTTGCAGATAAACATTATGAATTTATCCGTGAAATCATAAAGCGGTTTAAGTTTATGAAGCAAAGTAAACAAAATTTAACACGTTCCTTTCTTAAAAAAATTTTTAATTAAAAAAATAGGAGCGAGGGGAAAAATAAATTCACTCCTAACTCCTCACTCCTAATTCCTAATTTAATTTCTTACTGCATATCTACGATTTGCTTGTAGAGGTCAGGATTGCTTGCCGTGTTAGCTTTGATTGTTTCCTGGCAGGCTTCGACCCATTCAGCTTTGTTAGGAACATCGATAACGTGAGTGCCGCCGGCTCTGAGTTCTTCAAGGACTTTATCTTCAGCTGCCTGTGAATTTTTCGCGTTCTCCTGTGAAGCATATTTTCCGGCTTCCATTACCCAAGCTCTCTGCTGGTCGTTTAACTTATTCCAAGCTGTGTCAGTGATGATCAGCTGGACTGCTCCGAGTGTATGGCCGTCAAGAAGAAGATAAGGAGCAACTTCCTGGAAAGCGTTTGAACGGTAGTTAGCGATGGGCTGTTCAGCTGCGTCAGTAACTCCGGTCTGAAGTGCGCTGTAAAGTTCTGTGAAGTTGACGACTGTCGGGTTTGCGCCTAAGTTTCTAACCATACCGGTCATAACGGGGTCTTCAGAGACGCGGATTTTCTTTCCTTTAAGGTCGCTGAGTCCTGCTACTGCATCTTTGAAGAAGAAATGTCTGAAACCTTCTTCGCCGTAAGCAATTCCTCTAAGAGGAAGTCCGATGTCCTGAGGCTCTGCTAAAAACTCTGCTGCTAAAGGACTGTTGGCGAATTTCCAGAAATGTTCGCGGCTTACGAAAGTGTAAGGAATTGAAAGAAGCATAGCTTTCTGGCAGCCGTAGCTTGTAAGGGCGAATGCTGAAATTCTCATCATGTCGATTGTGTCGCCGCCTCCGAGCATACCGTCAAGGATCTGGGCTTCAGTTCCAAGAACGCCGCCGGGCTGGAAATCGATTTTGACTTCTCCGCCTGAAAGTTCTTCAACTTTGGTTTTGAAAGCCTGTCCGATCTGGCCTACGATAGTATCAACGGGGTTGACTTCCGCGTAAACAAGTGTAACGGGAGCGGCCATTGCTACTGACGCGCTCATAACTACTGAAAGGGCAAGAACTGCTAAAAAAACTTTTTTCATATTAATAAAAAGCCTCCTTAAAAATTTTGGGAAATTAAAAAATTTAGTAGCTTTATTTTAGCAGACTAAATTAAGAATTAAAAGCGATAGCATAATGTATTAATAAAAAAATTTTTTCAAAAGGGATTTTTTCATTATCACGGGCACAGAGTGGAAGCCGATAACCGAAAATATAAATGGTGCGGAGGAGGGGACTTGAACCCCTACGTTATTAAACACCAGATCCTAAGTCTGGCGCGTCTACCATTCCGCCACCCCCGCAAAAGTTTTAATTTATTCTATCATACAGTTACAGTGAGGAGTTAAAATTTTTATCAGTAAACTTTGCTTCTGTGTCCTATTTCAACTACCAGAACGACAAAAACGTCATCACGTATTTCACATATAATTCTGTAATCGCCTACGCGGTAACGCCATTGTCCGCTTCGATTAGAAGTTAATCCCTTACCGCGTTTTCTCGGGTCATCGAGTTTTATAAGCCGGTCAAGATAATTTTCAATTTGTTTTTTTATTGATTTATCAAGTTTTTCAAGAACTTGCCGTGCTTTTATTTCAAATTCAATTTTCCATTGCATAGAGTCCGTTTTTAACTTCGTCCCAAGAAAAGACTTCAGTTTCTCCGTTTTCAACAGCTTCTGCTATTCTTGCGCCAGTTTCGCTGTCCTCAAAATATTCTTCTAAAAGTTCAACTGCTAAATCTTCGCAAGGCCGATGAAATTCATTGCTCCATTTAGAAACTCTTGCTTCAAGTTCCGGACTTAAATTAATAATCATCTCTAATTTATCACTCCTAATCCCTCATTGTATCGGCACTTCCATAGGGTAATTGCCGTCAAAACATGCTTTGCAATATAAATCTTCCCCGCAGACGATACGCAAACTTTCTTCACTTAAATACGTCAAAGAATCCGCGCCCATGTACTCGCAAATTTCTTCAGGAGATTTTTGGACAGCTATTAATTTTTCTCTGTGAGGCGTATCAATTCCGAAATAACACGAAAATTTTACTTCAGGCGAAGCCGCGCAGACGTGAATTTCTCTAGCTCCGGCATCGCGCAAATGTTTTACTATACGTCTTAAAGTCGTGCCTCGAACAATAGAATCATCAATTAAAATTAATCTTTTATTTTCAATATTGTGTTTTATAGTTGCAAGTTTAATTCTAACGGCGTTCTCGCGCATTTCTTGAGCAGGCAGAATAAAAGTCCGTCCCATATATTTATTTTTAATCAAGCCTTCGCCGTAAGGAATCCCGGAGGCTTCAGCATAGCCGATAGCGGCAGGTATTCCCGAATCAGGCACGGCCATAACTACATCAGCTTCGATTTTTCGCTGTTTAGCTAACATCATTCCGCAGCGTCTTCTGAAATCATAAACGCTTACACCGTCAACAATGCTGTCAGGACGTGCAAAATAAACAAGTTCAAAAACGCAGAGATTTTTTTTGCAGATACACGAAGGCGGAATATTTGTAACTCCATTTTTGTCTATTATTACAATTTCGCCGGGCTGAATATCACGGATAAATTCAGCGTCTAATGCTTCAAGAGCGCAGGTTTCTGACGCAAGAACATAACCCGAATCATTAGCAAGTTTGCCCAGACATAAAGGGTGAAGGCCGTAAGGATCTCTAACGCCGATTAATTTATCGCCGATTGTTATAACTAAAACATACGCGCCTTTAATTAAACTCATAGCGTTTTTAATTCCGGCTTCAATTCCCCGCGAACCGTGCTGGCAGATTAAATTTAAGATAGATTCAGAGTCGCTCGTAGTATGAAACATAACGCCCTCGTCCGTGAGCATTTCCCGTAAACTATCGGCGTTGACTAAATTTCCGTTGTGGGCAAGAGCTATCTCGCCTAACCTGCATGAAGCTGCTAAGGGCTGTGCGCTTCTGACGCTCCCGTCTCCTGCAGTCGAGTATCTGACGTGGCCGATAGCAATATTTCCGGGAAAATTAGAAAAAGTTTCGCCCCTGAAAACTTCGCCCGCAAGGCCGAGACCTTTTCTTAAATCCATCGCGCCTTTATTGTTCGCTGCTATACCTGCACTTTCTTGGCCTCTGTGCTGTAAGGCGTAAAGACCGTAATAAACAAGATGAGCGGCGTTTTTAGTTTCATCGCCGCAATAAATTCCAATTACTCCGCACTCTTCGTGAATTTCTTCAGACATGACTATTAAAAATTATTTCGAGTTAATTCTTTTGAAAATTTCCTGATAAGCCTCTTCAACGCCGCCCATGTCGCGTCTGAATCTGTCTTTGTCGAGCTTCTCGTTTGTCTTAGCGTCCCAAAATCTGCAGGTGTCCGGTGAAATTTCGTCAGCTAAAATTATTTCGCCGTTTGAAAGTCTTCCGGCCTCGATTTTGAAATCAATTAATTTAACGCCGATTGATAAGAAAAACTCTTTGAGGACATCATTGACTTTATAAGCAAGTTTTCTAATATCGTCAAGTTCTTTTTCTGTAGCAACTCCAAGCGCAATTATATGCGAGTCGTTAATTAAAGGATCGTTAAGAGCGTCATCTTTCAACGAAAATTCAAGGGTAGGGCATTTTAAGGCCGTGCCTTCTTCAACTCCGTAACGTTTTGAGAATGAACCTGCGGCAACATTTCGGATAATAATTTCAAGCGGAACGATTTTAACGGCTTTTACGACTGTCTCGCGGTCGTTTAACTGTTCGACAAAATGAGTTTTGACTCCGTTTTTCTCAAGCAAAGAAAACATTAAATTGCTCATCTTGTTATTAATTACGCCTTTGCCCTCGATTGTGCCGTGCTTAAGTCCGTTGAAGGCTGTAGCGTCGTCTTTATACTCGACAATATAAAAATCCGGGCTGTCGGTCTTGAAAACTTTTTTAGCTTTGCCCTCGTAAATCTGCTCTAATTTTTTAACATTGCTCATTTATTATCATTCTCCTTAAATTTAATTCTTTCGCGAAGATTCAAAATCATATCGCTCATTCCGATTACTATAATCCACGCCCAAAAGAACGGTATCATTAAAATTAAAACCGCAAAAATTTTCGCAAGCCTTTTCAGCTTAAATCCGTCCATTATCCAAAAAATCATGGCCAACCCCTGAATAAACATAAAGACGTTAATAACTATCTCTAAATTCATCAGGAAGACAGCTCCGTCAAACCAATTTTCTGAATCGACAAAAAAACTCACCGCAAAACTCGAAACTCCGACAATTAATAACGATTTAGGAAAACGCCACGTCTTAAACTCCGGGAGCGGAGGCGGAAAAGATTTTGCTTCGGGCGAAAATTTTTTGACATATATTCCGCAAAGTAAATAATTTATTAAAGCCTCAAAGCCCGCGTAAACCGTCAGCAAAGTCGGCGTTAAATACGGAAAAACTGCGGCAACTTGAAGCGCGGCCTGTTGAAGTTCGGGGTTATCGCCGTAAAGTTCCTGCATTACAGAAGCCATTTGTGCCGAATTAGGAAATAAAATATTTTGTCCTGTGAAAAAATAAAAAACTGCAAGCAAAATAATTTTGAAAATTATTGACGCTCCCGCGCAGATTAATAAACTTTCCGGCCCCGTGAATTTTTTAGCTCCCTTAACGTCCTCGCGCGATACAAAATAAATCATAGCCGAAACAGGAGCACAGCCCACTAAAAAATATACAGCCATTGACGGCGAAAAAAGTATAAAAACCGTAAACTCTATCATAAGTTCGGCTATACTCATGCGTTTTTTACCGTCAAGACAGCCTAAGACTGCGAGCGGAACGGGACATAAAATTAAACCGGCGACCCCTAAAACAGGAACAAAAAACCCTGCGAGTATCAGGGCTAATGTGATTGACACGCAGGGAATTATTCTTTTCATAAAATTAAATTAGTCGAGTGAGTAAGGCAGAAGAGCCATATATCTTGCGCGTTTGATAGCTTCGGTCAACATACGCTGATGCTTTGCGCAGTTTCCTGTAACGCGGCGCGGGATAATTTTTCCTCTCTCGCTGATATACTTGCGGAGCTTCTCGACATCTTTATAGTCTACCTGCTCTTGTTTTTCGACGCAGTAGTAGCAGAATTTCGGCCTGCGTCTTGAAGTTCTGGCTCTAAGGCCGCCTCCGTTCGCACCGTTACGCATTGGCGCGCCGGATCTATTTTCACGTGCGTTATTTTCACGTTCGTTCATTATTAATTTCTCCTTAATTTTTTACTTAAAATTTAATTCAGGAACAAGAATTAAGAATGTTTTTTCATTCCTCACTGAATTAAAAAGGAATATCGCTTTCATTGCCGCCAAAATTCGCAGGATCAAAATTTGTATCCATAGGCGGGTTGAAATCTCCAAAGCCGCTTTCTCCGATAGGCTGGCCGAAGTCGCTGTCAGTCGGAGGCTCAAAGGCCGGGGGCTGGTTATAATTTCCCCGGTTATTATTTTGCGGCTGGTTTCGCTGATAATTATTATTGCCGTTATTCCAAGAATTTCCGCCCTGATAGCCGCCTGATTGCTGCTGTCCGCCGCTTAAAAACTGAACAGTATCAGCAACGACATCAGTGCTCGTTCTTTTGCCTGAGCCGTCCCGGGCTTCATAAGTGCTTGTTTGAAGACGGCCTTCGACTAAAACGGGACTGCCTTTTTTAAGATATTTCCCGCAGTTTTCTGCAGCTGCTCCCCAAACTACAACGTTGATAAAATCGACGCTTTCTTGCATTTCGCCGTTTTGATTACGCCACTGCCTGTTAACAGCAACAGAAAAACGCGCATACGTTCTTTTATTTACAGTAGCGCGGACTTCAGGATCTCTTCCCAAATTTCCGGCAATAATTACGCGGTTATAACCTCTCATCGCAAAAACCTCCTGACTTCATTAATCAAGAACTAACACGAGCTGGCGGTAAACGTTTGCACGCAGGCCAAGCACACGGCGAAGTTCAAAAGTCTGTGCCGGTTCAAGCTCAAAGTTAAATAAAACGTAATAGCCTTCAGTCTGTTTGCGGATAGGATAAGCAAGGGTCTTCTTTCCCCAAGCATCTGTTTTTGACACTGTACCGCCTAAATTCTTTAAGAGCTCTTCGATTTTAGAAATTTCCTCGCTCTGGTTTTCGGTAGTCGCGTCAAGAATTACGAGCATTTCATACTTACGCACTCTCTACACCTCCTCCCTATGGTCTTAGGTCTCTCGTTTGTGCGTCATCCCGAGAGACAGGGCGCGAGAATTATAACACGTTTTTTATAATAAAGTGAGGGGTTAGGAGTTAGGGGTGAGGGGTGATTTTTCCCGCGCTTAGTTTTTTGATAAAGATAAAATTTTTAGCACGAGCAACGGTTTTTAAGGTGAGGGGTTAGTTTTTACTTCCTACTTCCTACTTCCTACTTGCTTTTTTTGCGTTATAATAATTTTTATGAAAGAAAATAAAAATTTACTGCTTCATATTTGCTGCGCTCCGGACGCTTCAATCCCTGTGCCGGATTTATTAGCGGAGGGCTGGAACGTCAAGGGATTTTTTTACGGCTCGAATATTCACCCGTTTGAAGAATATAAAAAAAGACTCGAGGCTCTTAAAATTTTAATTAATCACACGGGCATAGACTGCGAAATTTTAGAATACAATCCCGATGAATGGCTCGAAAAAATTCGCGGCCTTGAAGACGAACCCGAAGGAGGGCGGCGGTGCGAAAAATGTTTTGAACTTCAGCTTGAGGCCGGAGCGTGCTGTGCTAAAAAATCCGGGTTAAAAATTGAAAATTTTTGCACGACCTTGACGATAAGCCCTCATAAAAATGTAAATTTAATTAATTATCTCGGCGAAAAAATTTCAAATCTTTATAATATAACTTGGCTTAATAAAATTTGGCGGAAAAATAACGGATTTTTGCGTTCAATCCGGGCATCAAAAGAACTTGGCCTTTACCGTCAAAATTATTGCGGCTGTATTTTTTCAAAAAGAGATTTATAAATTTTGAAAGGGGAAAATTTTTTATGTCAATAATCATAGCGTTTTTTTGCGGAATATGTTTTACAACTCTCGCGGACTCAGTTGCCGATTATATCAGTGCCTGCGCCAAACGTATAGAAGCTCAGGCAGAAGCTATAAGGCTTGAAAATAAGTCTAAGGCAAAGGTACTCGGGATCGATCTCAAAGAAGAAACTAAAAACGGCACCGAAGAAGAAAGCAGCGATTAAATTTTAATTTAGAAAAGTTTTATTTAATTTTAAGAGCCTCGACTCCGTGCGTGGCTTTTTTATTTTTATTTTCGCGTCTGCAAAAAATTACGATTACTGAAAAATTTTAGGATTTTTGTTGTGGCAAATGTTGTGGTAAAAATTTTTTTCTTCTATCATTAATAACTTCTTAAAAATTATTTTATCATAAATTTGATTAGGAATTATGGATTAAAAGATACTTTTTCATGTTTCAATATCTTAAGGAAGACACGAAAAATTTCTATGCTATAATTTACTAAAGAGTGTCGTCATAAGATATTAAGCCACATAAAAACGCAGCAAATTTGAACTTATGCTTTATACGATGAAGTCGTTTTTGCGTACCTTGTCGCTATTCCGCGCCAGCCTTTTAACTTTAGAAAACGATTGAGTTTTTCGATTTTTCTTCGGCGGGTTTACAGCTTCCATTTTCGTGCTGTCAGCTTGCTCAATAACATTGTCAGTATCATATCCTCTGTTTGCCAAAAGATAATAAGCCTCTCCCATACTCCCTTATCCCGCCATGGGGCACCGGTACGCAAAATCCATGCAACCGCATTTTATTATCTTTAGCTACACATCCTTTCATTTAATTTACTTTCTCCATTATTTTTTTTATATTTTATCATTCAAGACGACACTCTCTAGGAGAAGCGAAAACGGAACTTTCAAAACGCGGCATATATGAATAGTAATTTCAGCCCCGATTTTCGAGAGCCCTTTTTTCTTTAAGTTAAATTTTTTAATTTCAAAATTAAATCCGTAAAACTTCACCACGTCAAGAAAAAATAAAACTTTTTGTAGTTGTAAAAATAAAAACTCCCGGCGCAAAACCGAGAGTTATTTTTTTAAGTTCATATATTATACACGCCTGTTAATGCAGCTTCAATCATTAATTCTTACGGCATGCTGATAATAAATAATTCGCAGCTTCTGTCATTGAAATATTAACTTGAGAACTATCGCTTAAATTTTTAACCGCTACTGTTCCGCCAGCTAATTCTTCCGAGCCGATTATGCAGGCAAATTTACAGGTTCCTGCCGTTTTCATTTGAGCCTTGAAACTTCTTCCCGAAGTATCGCAGGCTGCAGAAATTTTATTTTTCCGGAGTTCATACGTCAAAATCTGCGCCGCTTCCCGTGCGTTATCATCGAGAGCCGCAACATAAACTTCTGTCTTAGGCATCGCGCCGAAATCACAGCCCTGTTCTTCCATTACGAGCATAACTCTGTCAAGTCCGCAGGCAAATCCTACGCCGGGAATTTTATTTCCGCCGACCGCGAGTGAAAGATTATCGTAACGTCCTCCGCCCGCGACCGCGTTTTGAGCTCCTAAATCGCCCGACAAAATTTCATAAGCCGTCTTAGTGTAATAATCAAGTCCCCGAACAAGTCTTTTATTAAGAGTGTAAGCAAATCCGAGCCTTTCAAGCCCTGTACGAACTTCAGCAAAATGTTCGCGGCATTCATCGCAAAGCGAGTCAAAAATATCCGGAGCACCGTCAGCAACACGTCCGCAGGATTCGTTTTTACAGTCTAAAATTCGGAGCGGATTTCTATCAAGTCGAGTTAAACAAGTTTCGCAGAGTTCGCTTTTATGAGCCTCAAAATATTCGATTAATTTTTGACGGTAAACAGGTCTGCATTTTTCACAGCCTACAGAATTAATAACGACTTCAAGATTTTTTAAGCCTAAACGCCTGAAAATTTCGATTGAAAGCGAAATTATTTCAA
>CAMVMK010000049.1 GCA_947168585.1 uncultured Fretibacterium sp. | reverse complement strand
TTATCGTATAAAACTTACCTTATCAGACGGAGATAGTGCGTATATATGGCAGCAAGTTGTGAATGGAGAAAAGCGTGTTGTAGCTGATATTCCCTTTTATCATAGACCTTCATTCAGAAATAAATTCGGGTTATTCAGTGAAACAATTAATTATGAGGAAAATTATTTTATTCCTAACACAGATGAGGCTCTTCAAAAACTCGTTGACGAATATCCTCTCATGGAGTTTAAGGGAGACAAAAAAGACGATAATGATTGGGAAGATATTAACGAGGAGGGCGTAAGAGTACTTAACGATGACATTCTCAGTGATGAGGACGTTCAGAATATGTATATCATTCCGCCGTCATTCAGAAAGTTCTTCGGGTTCGGTCGTACTGCAGCTGAGGCGCAAGAGAACGCAGAGAAAAATCCTTACGTATTTTCAGTTCCGCCTGAGTATCAATCGAGCGACAAAGAAGTAGAAGCCCGTATAAAGGGGGCGCACGATAAGCACAAGACTAAGCAAAAGCCTATCGAGATTGTCAAGGAATTTGCTCACAAGGTTTGGCGGGGAACAAGCCGTGCGTATGAACTTGAGGGCAAGCCTCACATGGCGAAAGCGTTGAATATCATTGACCAGTTCAAGCAGGCGAGACGCGCAAACGTTCAGCAGGTCTTACAGGCTTTCAGAGTTATCTTTGATAAACTTACGCCGGACGAATACGCGTTATTTGAACGCTTCATGCTTACACAAGACCTTGCGGAAACTTACGCATTAGACGAGGGAGCACCTTTGCCCTACTCTTACACGCCGGAAACACTTGCTGAAGACTTAAAGCATTACGTGCAAGAAGTAGATAAGAACCCCAAAGTCAAAGAGGCGATAAGGAAAGCTGAAAGTTACGGTAATAAACTGTGCAAAGATTTAATCAAGGAAGCGGACAAGTTAGGACTGTACGATATTCGGGATAAACTCACACGCAAGCACTATTTCAGACACCTCGTACTTGATTATTATCTCGTTGAGGGCGGCGGCAATGTAGCTTACGCGACAATGAGAAACCCCGCAAACAGAAGTTTTTTAAGACGGCGCGAGGGGTCATATAAAGACATCAGCTCTAACTGGATACAGGCTATGGGTGAGGTCTACGTCCGTATGACCGACACTATCAAAGTCATGGGAGCGTTATCTCAGCTTAGGGAAGAATACGACATTATTGAACAGCTAAAAGAATACGCCATGAAAGAGAATATGGAGCGTGCTATTTACGGATTAGCCTCGACGCTTAAAGATATTCCGACTGACGGATTGCGGGAAGCTGCGTTAAAGAAACTTGACGAAAGTCTTTTGAAAGAGCGTGCAAAGGCAGTATCCCAACTGTTCAAACTTGCTCAACAAGGAGATTTGCCCGTCGGACTTGACCGACAATGGGAAGAACTTGTTAATAAAATGGCGAGCGCAGGACAGCTTGAAAAACTTAGCGACGAAGACAGAAGACAAATGTCGCGTTATGTCGGTTGGCTTGTAAGCAACAACGTCGAAGCGTTTGTTACTCCCTCTATGAAGGTAGACACAACAGCTAAGAGAATGGCAAAACATATCATCAAAGGGGAAGCCATAAAACGCCGCAAGTTAGAGAAAGCACTCGGAGACGCTTACGTCCACTGGCAGGATTTAATCCCCGATGATTGCAAGCTGTGGTCGCCTATGGACAGCGGACTGATAATCCCTGTTACGTCTGTTCCTGAATACGCGCTAAAGATTGCAGAAGATAACCTTGACGAGATGTTAGGAATACCGCTCAGCGATATAGGTAAGGCGTTGCAGTCAGGCGGCGATAAGCAGATGTGGGTCATCCCTGCAGGGCTTGCAGACGTTCTCGACCGCATGGG
This sequence comes from uncultured Fretibacterium sp., assembly GCA_947168585.1. Lineage (GTDB taxonomy): Bacteria > Synergistota > Synergistia > Synergistales > Aminobacteriaceae > JAFUXM01. The sequence continues at coordinate 12,925 of CAMVMK010000049.1, read as the reverse complement.
CAAGAAGCAGCCGTTAGGGTCATTCGGGAAAATCAACAAATTCATCATGACGAACTTTAAGAAATGGGTGATATTAAATCCGTTTAAGGGACGTGGAGTGTTATATAACATAAGAAACGGGTTCGGCGACTTTGAAAGCGTCTTACAGGGTAACCCAATGGCAGTGAAATACATTCCGCAAGCTATCAGGGAGTTGTATAACTACATGATAGAAGGCGCGATACCGACAGGAAAACTTAAAGAGTTCGTAGACAGAGGCGGCGCGCTTACTACGGAGTTCGCGTCAGAACTTGATGAATGGTCAAGCCTTAGAGAGTTCCAGCACTTAGCTGAACAGAAAAAAGGCGAGGTCAATATCCTTAAACTTCCGGCTAAATTCGTTCACGTTTACACGGACATTGCCTCATCGCTGACGAATTACAGGGAAGCGATTTTGCGTTATGCTTCGTTCTTATCGTTCATAGACCTCATAAACGAAAACGGCGGTAAGCCTCCGTTCTATGGAATGTCTAAGAAAATGGAAGTTGACGCTATGGAGGGCGACGTTATCGGAATGGCCTTTAAGCTGTCGAATGAGAATTTAGGAGCATTTGATGAGGTCAGCGAGAACACGCAGTATCTCAGAGACAACAGCTTGATGACGTTCGGGTCGTGGATAGAAGTCAATTTCAAAAGGACAATGCAGTTATTTAGGAACACCATGTCGGGCGATGACTATCTTGAATATTACTTTAAGAGAATGGTTAAATCTCTCACAGGCGCAGGGGGCGGGGGCAATAAAATTCCTCCGTCAAACAGCGGCGGCGTAGGAAGCAGCAGTCCTAACGATGACGGGGATATTCGGGGGTGGCGCAGAAAAGTTATCGGCTTGCTTAAGATGTCGCCCGTTCTTGGGTTGCGTTATCTTAAATATATGGCGATTATCAGAATAATGATAGGTATATTGTCTTTCATTAACTGGTTTAATCCGAATGACAAAGATGTGCCGCCTAACAAAAAGGACAAACCTTATCTCACGTTATGGAAAGATGAGGCTGGTAATGTGCTTGTTCTTGATGGTCTTGGTGCTACGTATGACGCGCTTAAGTTAGACCTGTCAGCAATTTTCTTCAGAGACGTTGCAGAGATAATGAGCGGACGTGAAACAGTCGGAGGTATGCTGTCAAACATGGTAAGCGCACCGATGAATAAAGCGTTACAAAACCTTAACCCCGTCTTGAAGTTCGCCATTGAAAGCATAACGGGGACTAAGACATACCCCGACTACCGAGATAGAGTTAAGATTAAAGACCCAGTCAGATACTTAGCGCAAACTCTTAACCTCGACTGGTACTATGACGCGCTCACAGGCAAACCTGTTAGACCGTTCATGTCGATAATGCCTACGGTCAGCGGCAAGGGAATGGAGAGTTACTACTATATATTAGGAAAGAAGAAACAATTTCAGGAGCAAGTCTTAGGAATGTCGTCCGGCGGTTTTACACAGACACCTCGAACTGAGGCGTTAGCTAACGCCCGCAGGGCGATAGAGTATGACTACACGCCGGAGGAAGTAAATAAATATATAGGAGACTACTACAACGCTGGCGGCAAACCGTCAGGAATAAAGCAGTCTCTCAGTGCCACTGCTCCTATGGCGGGACTAACGAAAGTAAATCAGGCGCGATTTTGGGCGTGGCTTTCAAAGGAAGATAGGGAGCAGCTTGAAATAGCAGAACGCTATCATAAATATGTGTCCATAATGTTAAGACGCTAACCTGTCAAAAACGGCCTTTTCTGACAAGGAGAAAAACATTCTTGTCAAAATCACGGCTTTTTGACAACAAGCCCGTCTAACCAGTCAGCCCACCACTGCATGAGTTTGACCCGTTGCGGCAAGTATTCGGCGTGGTTGTACGCGCCCCGTATGGCATTGTCGGGAACGTGGGCGAGCTCCCGCTCTATGACATCGCGGTTGAACTCGTGCTCATTGGCGATAGTTGAAAACATTGCTCTGAAACCGTGAGGGGTAATCTGCTCTTTCGTGAAACCTAAAGAACGGAGGGCGACCCTCACGCCGTTTTCAGACATAGGGCGGCGGGTATCGCGGGGAGACGGAAACAAGTAGCGGCCGTTGCCCGTCAGTTGCTGACATTCTGTCAGTATCTCAATAACCTGCCTCGACAGCGGGATAATATGGCGGCGTTTCATTTTCATTTTCTCCGCCGGAATGTCCCAGCGGGCTAAATTAAAATTTATCTCGCTCCATTCAGCGTGCCTAATCTCGCCCGGCCTCGCCGCCGTGTAAATCGAGAACAGCATAGCAAGCCTCATGAGGTCGAACGGGTAGGCTTTTATCGAGCGCATAAGGAAGCCTATTTCGGACGGGTCTGTGAGAGTGGCCATGTGTTTATGCCTCACAGGCGTTAAAGCCCCCGTCAAGGCCGCTGTAGGGTCGTTCTCGCACCAGCCGGAAGCGATAGCAAAGCGGAACACTTGACCGATTACGGCACGGACGCGGTGAGACGTTTCGAGAAACTCTTTCATTTCAATTTGGCGGCATAACTTGAGAATAACGGGCGATCTTATATCAGTTAATTTCAAGTCCCCGATATAGGGCAGAATGTACTTGTTGAGCCGCAAGTGGATTGATTTCAGATAACCGGCGGCTTTATCTCTCATTCTGACTTTGAGCCACTCAGCGGCGGCCTCTTGAAATGTCGCAGGGCTTTTATCGGGTCGGATTGAAATTAATTCTCCTCTCGCCCGTAGTGATTGAAGTTCATCGCGCTTTTTTCTCGCTTCGATTAAATTAACATCAGGATAAACGCCGAGCGAAATTTCGTGAGATTTTCCGCTCTCCTTAAAACGCATAAGCCAGTACTTACGCCCTGACGGGTCGACGCGGAGATAAAGTCCCTTGCTGTCATTTAATAAATATTTCTTGTCTTTAGGTCTTGCGTTCTTAATTTGAACCTCATTTAACATAGTGATAATCCCCCTTTACGTGTTAGGGTATGGAAAGAAAAAGAGCATTGAGTTTTTCCATACTTTGTTCCATACTTAAGGGAAAATGTTATGGGTGAAAGTGGGATAAACATTGATGAATACAACATCTGGTGGAGATAAGGGGATTCGAACATTTTTACTTAACCCTTATAAAAATTATTCTTTAGGCTTAGTATAAAAATTTATCATACACTTTTTCATACACGAATTTATTAATCAGTATTTATCTCTTTCTGGCAACGCAGTTAATATTTTATCAGATTCAACAGCATAAATCACTGGTGTTATTTCTCTGCCTTTTTTCAAGGCATAGGCTTCTTGGTCTGATAAGAAATATGGCTTCACGTTTTCCCAAGTCGCATTTTTTTCACCGAGACGATAGAATCTAATAAATTCTTTAGCACGAAAATTTTCACTGTTATCGTCAATCGACCAGTATAAATGCTCCCAGCCGCCCATACACTCAATAGCGTAATGTATCGCAGGTAACGGAAAACGCAGAGTTTTATTTAGCTTATATTTTCGTTTTGCTTTCATGATAAGCGACCAAGCTAAAGCTGCTCTATCCTCAAGACTGCCTTCAATCTGGACAATGATGTCAGCTAACATTGGGAAAAATCTGCTGATACGGCAGTGTGATTTTGCGGCTTCACTAATTACGCTCAAAGGATATTCCATCAAGCCCAAAAATAAAACCTTTTTCATTCGCTCTAAATCTTTGCCATTCGGCATTATTGTCATTTCGCCAACAATGTCAAAAATTTCATTAAAGGCTTTCCTGTCATTTTCAATCATCAGATTTCACCTCAAATTCTGCGTCAATAGCCATACCTGCGGTGTGGCTTGCTAAAATTTCGTCAATAGACCTGAGTGGAGGCTGTGTTGCTTGGATACGGTTATCATATTTTCCTTCAAGAACTTTAACCAGATTATTTTCGTTCAAAAGCCAATCAAGTGTGAACCAGCTTCTTTCTTGCGCACTATTTTTCAAAAAATCCGATAAGGCTATTCTGTCAAATAATGCTTTCCACCATTCGAGTTTTTTCCTGTCAAGCGAATTATTTATTCTGGCGTTTAAGGCTTTATCTCTCGCTGGTGTATTTTTCAAAACGCTCGGAAAACCTAAAGGCACGAGTTTTTCATTCCAACACAAAATAATTTCATTCAAATTGACTGCATCGTCAGGGTGGTGGGTGGGGATAGTCGTGTTTTTTGTGTCTTGTTCTGTCGTGTTATGTAGGTTATGTTGTGTAGTGTCTTGTTCTGTTATGTTAGCGCGTTTCGTACGTGTACTGTACGCGTTACAATCTTGTTTCATACGCGTTTCAGAATTTTCAGCACGATATTTTTCTACTCGTTTCCGATTTTTTTCACGCATTTCTAAATAATGTCCGCCATATTCCTGCCAGTCGTGAATAAACATTCCATCTTCTGTCTTATCAATAAAGCCAGATTTATTACCGGGACCGCAATTAATCATCGCATTCAAAAATTCTTGAGGCTCGCCATCCCATTGAACGCCGTCAGCAATATCGCTGGCATCATAATTTGATAAGTCGCCATCTTCCGCATATTCCATAGCCCACCACCAAAACATATATAAACTACCTACAGCTTCACGAATGGAAATATTAAGAAGCCGAGCCAGTCGTTTAGTTTTAGGATGAGACGGTAAATTTTGATGTGCTTCAATCCAAGCCATTTTTATTGCTCCAAATCAATAACAAGAACGCCAGCGACAACATTGCCATAAAAACGTCCAACTCTACCAGCTATTTCGATAAACTTATCGATTTTTCCGCCGCCATTACACAATCTGTGTGTTTTGCCAATTATTGACATTTTTTCGCCATTTTCGTCTGCCTTAAAAGCTATCTGCTTATCCTTTATATACATGGATACTTTGGACGGCATTCTCATTTTTGAAATTGCCTGTTCTGAAAAACGAATCGTGCTTTTATTTACGGTAATAAAAATTTTATTATTACGGTTATTTACCAATATAAAGTCCTTCAAAATATCATCAGGTTTCATTGTATTTTTTACCTCCTATTGTATTTTTTGTTAAATATATATTAAACGAAAATTCAGTAATTGCAACTATTTATTTTTATAAATTCAGCAATATTGCTGACTTGCAAAATAAAAAAACAACGGTAACATACGCATAACAAAAAAAACAATAGCAAAGGAGAAAAAACAATGATGAACACAGTAAAATTCGCACGAAGCGATACTCACATTATTTTGAATGGTAAAAAGCCGATAGACAAACGCAACCCGCAAAGCGCAGCATTAGCGATTGAACTTGCCTTGCCGACAGGATTTTCCAAAAAAGCAAAAGCTTGCTGGAATGAGTTCAATGATACAGCGTTCCTTTTTGAGTATAAAGGAAAACTGGTAGTAACAGACGAAAGCCTCTGCCTTACAGCATACGGTGACGGGACATCAGAAGCTCCATTAGGCTTTCCACGCTTTATTTGCAATAGCTGGGAAGAATTAGAAAGTGTACTTGAATTGGTATATGAAGAAAGGAGAAATTAAAAATGAAAAAAAGGTTACATTGGAAAGAAATTCAGGCAATGAGAAGCATTGAGGCAAAACAAGAACAGGAAATCAAAGAACTTGCTATAGGTTTTACGGTTTCAATCGTTACAACGGCTGTAATTTTCGCGGTCGCGTTCATGGTTCTTTAATAGGAAGGAGAAAACATCATGAGAAAAGTAAATGTTTTCAAAACATCAACAGATGAGGAACTTAAAAGCTGGCTTATGGAATTAAATATGTCAGAGCCTTATAGCAAATATAAGGACACAATCAAAGCCATTGAGGCTGAACTCGCAAAAAGAAGCGGCGTTAAAAAACCGAGAAAGCCTCGCAAAGCACAGGATTTTCAGATTGAACAGCTCGTTTACAGCGATGACAAGGTCGCGGCTGAAATGTGCGAAAACACAACAGTCAAGGCACTTAATGAGTTCATTAAGAAAACAGGCTGGAACATCAAGCGTTCTTTGAGAAAAGGTAAAAAAATCGCGGCAATTCTCAACTGGAGAGCCTCATTCAGAGCAAAAACGACAGCTGAAAAACTCGAAATAATTAACTCTGGAAAATTCGACAAATATTCACTCCTCAATCTTTGCAACGGCGACACTCTCATGGAAATTTCAAATATCTTGAATCTTCCTGTAACAAAAAGTTGCGGCTGGTTTTTGAGCAATGAAGAATTAATTTCAAATATTTTAGCAGCATAGGAGGAACTAACAATGACAACAGTTGAGAAATTCAAAGCACTCTTGAAGGCAAAACAAGATAAAGACGTTGAGAACATTCTCAAAAAATGCACTCTTGACGAAATGAAAAAATTCGCGCTCGTCTTCGATCTTGAAATTGAAGAAATTTCGCGCCAGTACTGCTTCCAACTGGAAATAGGACTTAGTGAAGAAATTATAGGAACTCTCGATATGAGACGTTCATATAAGGAACTTGCTCGCAAGTATAGCAGAAAAGCAGCTTAAGAAAGGAGAAACAACAATGTACAAGGAATTTTTAGACAAGCATTTGGTGGATTTAACGGTTTTTTTAGGCATTTATGTTTGTATCGTAAATTTCGCAATTCAGCTGGCAAGGATTTAAGAGAGGAGAATTAATCATGAGACTTCAAAATGAAAGAAAAAAGACAAGAGACCACATCATTAACTCAATCGGCTTTTACGGCGATAAAGTTGCAAACACGTTACTTGACTACATGAACATCAACGGCATTTCAGAACGTAAATTAAAAAAACTCTTAATGAGCCTCACAAAAGAAGTTTTATACGAACTTCACAGTGATTTATTACAGTTTGGCTATGTGAGTCTTGACGAAATAACAAAAAGTGAACTTGTCAAAGACTTAATTGATGAAGAGTTTTTCGTTTTCTGCGATGAATACGTTAATTTTGTGATTTTAGAAACGAGGTTTTAATCATGAAAAAAGAAATTATGAACATCAAAGTAATGTTCGATGACGAAAAAAATCACGTGATTTTCACGTATGGCGATGGTTTTGAAGACCGTTTAGGGTCAAAACAAGATATTGAAGACTGCTTATTTTGCCTCAAGTACACAATTTTAGACGCTGTGAAAGAACACGGCTTTGTTTTTGATGATTAGAAAGGAGGAGGCTAAATCATGACAATCAACGAACAAATTCAAGAAGTACGCGCAACAGGTCTCGTTAATATGCTGGATATAAAAAGTGTTCAGCGTGTTGCTTTCGATAACGAGTTTTATGAACTCGTCTGCCTGATTGAGGACGATAAACAGGCTTATCTGGATTTATTAATGGCATAAGGAGGCTTAATCATGACCTACCAGAAGTATTTGAAAAAAGAAAGCTCGCGTTTGAAAAAAAACATAAGCGAAACACTCTCAAAACTTATTCGCGCTTTCAATCAAGAAAATTTCGAGGATTTCTGCGACCTCATGATTGACTTAAATGTCGATTGGAAAAGTTTACACGATGTTTTATTTGAACTCGAATTTGAGGAGGCTTAACTTATGAAAAAGTTTGAAATTGACGCTAATTACGATAATGGACGGCTTTTAGTCGTTGCAAGAACTGACAATAAAGTCTTTTTCCTTAAAGACGGCTTAGAGTTTTTCGTAAGCAAAATCACAATAGAAAACGGTGTTGAACACGCTTTTAACATTAAAGCTAATGATAACGCAGTTATCACTCCAGCGCACCGTGATGACATAAAAGAGTTTATCGCACTCGCATATGAAAATCTTGAATACGTCAGAAAAGAATATGACGACTTCAATCTTGAACTTGACATGCTAAATGTCATTAAACAACTTAGAAAACGATTAAGGAGGATTTAACAATGAACGTTATTAACGAACTCGAACACAGAGCAACAACGCGCGACAAAGAAAAGTTTTTAGGACAGCTTCATGATGAGCTTTTATCAGATTTATTCCTGATTTATGGCCGTGTCGGTTACGCCACACGTGAGGAAAGAATAGCGATAATTGCTCGCTGTGAAAAATCAAAGGCCGAGAAACTTCATCTTGCTAAAAAATTCTTAGCCTCAGCAGAAATCTGGAAAGGATTTTTTATGTCCTTAGACGACACTAAACAAGCGGCTATATGGTCTCGAACTTTGAAGCGTCTAAAAGTATGGAGGAGGTACTTCGAGAATGAAGCAAAAAATTAACATTGCTCAGCGCATGTGGAATATTCACCTAATCGACAATGATGAGGAATATGCAAGACTTTTAGAACGCGATGCTATTAAATTTGCGAATGAAAAGCCTTTGACAAAAAAAGACGCGAAACTCTGGGAACTTCCTGAAATGCCTTATGAGCATGAAATTGACCTCGAAAATTACGATGACTATAAGCCATTTACGCCAGCGACCTACGACTGCTTTTTTGAGCCTTATGAAATATGGGAGATTTAATTATGAGTTTAATCAGAGTGAACGACTTACGCGGCTTGCGTATACAGCGTGGATTTTCAGAGAGAGAAGCCGCTCAGAAAATGAGGATTTCGGAAGCGACTTTATCTCTCCTCGAACAAGGAGCATATCAAAGTGAGGATAAGCATGTTCTTGTAAGGAATTATATCAATTTCTTACGCGGCGTTGAAGTTAAGCCTTCTAAATCTCAGCAACTGCGAGAACTTAGAAAGCGATAGGAAAGAATTAAATTACACAGGAGGATTTTTAATTATGGAATTAAAATTAACAATCAAAGCGTTAAAAAACTTAAGGATTCAGCTTGGTGTCTCTCAGAAAGCAGTCGCGCACAGCATGAAAATTGGCGAGTCATTTTTCAGCAAAATGGAACGTGAAGAAAATATGCCTGAGAACATTCACGAAGGATACGAACGTTTTCTTTTCGATGTGTTAAACGGTGAGAGAAAACTCAATGAAGTGTCGAAGCACAGAGTCTGGGTTATCGCTAAAACGCAAACAACACAGGACAAGAACTCAAAACGCGAAAATGAAGAACTCGCAGAAGCACGCCTGAAAATCAAGGAATATGAGGCCTTGCTCGGCATGTACAGAAAAGAAAGCAGGTGCTAAGCATGGAATTTAGGAAAGCTGAACGGCGCAAGGCTAAACTGCGCTTAGGAATTACAGGAACTGCAGGAAGCGGCAAAACTTACGGTGCTTTACTTGTCGCTAAAGGTCTTGGCGGTAAAATCGCCTTAATCGACACAGAAAACGGGAGCGGCGATTTATACGCTACTGAATTTGATTACGATGTGGGAGCTATTACAGCTTCTTACACCGTAAATAAATACCTTGACGCTATTCACGGCGCAGAACAGGCAGGTTACGAAATTATTATCATAGACAGCCTCTCGCACGCTTGGGCAGGTGAAGGCGGCTTGCTTGACTTGCAGGGAAAAATCACAGACGCAAGCTACAGCAAAAACTCTTACACAGCGTGGCGCAAAGTTACTCCAGAGCATAATAAACTGATTGAAGCTATGCTTAACTCACCGTGCCATATTATAGCTACCATGCGCTCGAAAACTGAATACGTCCAGACCGAAAACGAGAAAGGCAAGAAAGAAATTATCAAAGTCGGTCTCGCTCCTGTACAGCGTGAAGGCATGGACTACGAATTTACGACCGTTTTCGATTTAGGCCAAAACCACGTGGCCACAGTTTCTAAAGATAGAACACGGCTTTTTGACGGCGAAGTTTTCACTCTTTCGACTGAAACAGGTGCAAAGCTCAAAACTTGGCTCGAAAGCGGCATTGATTTTATTACTTCTGCGCAAAAGAATAAAATCTATCATCAATATTTAACACGATACGGCGACAAAGACAAAGCCTCCGAAGCGATAAATTTCATTACAGGAAACAAGTCATCTAAAGACTGGACACAAGAAGATATAGAGTCTTTGCAGAAAGGTTTACTCTAAATGTTCTAAAAACGTGCCGTCTTCATATTTCCAGTAGTTATAACCGTTTGTTGAAGAAAAACAAACAAAACTTGACGCACCTGACGGTGAATTGAAAGAAATATCTTCTAAAAGTTCGCCGTCAGGTTTTATTTTATCGCTATATTGTTTTCTATATATTTTTATATTATCAGGACAACTTTCAGTCGATTTTAATGCCAAATAACTGCCTTTTAAGACAATAAATTCCTTCCCTTTTATTACTCCTTGCGCGTTAGCCTGCGTTGTTTTTAAGTACAACATGCCTGATTCTTTGACTTCTTCTTTTTTTCCCTGTTTTTGCGGATTCAAAAAAATAATGCCCATTACTGTAAAAATGCTCTGGACTTCCTGAATGAAATTATCCATCGTAGTTTGCGTAAATATTTTTACTGCACCTAAATGCGGCTCGATTTGATTTAGCTGTAAAACGCCAGCAGTTTTTATTTTATTGAAATATTTATTTTCTAAATAATTTAACTCATCCGCCGAAAAAGCACTTGAAGTTATCATAATAATTTCATTAACTTCATTCCAGTTTTTATCTTTATTATGTTCAAGCACACGAGTTAAAATGCTACGTGTCCCTTTTGTTGATATTGTTGATATGTCTGCCTGTCCAACATAAATTTGGCCGTCACTTATAAGAAAATAAATGCCACCTTGTTTACTTAAATCTTTATAAAATGGAAATTCCGCAGAAAGATTTTCAATTTTCTCGCGTGTCATTTTTAATACTTGCCCATGCCACCCCGTAATCGTAGCAACAATTATTTCATTTTCAATCAGTAAACAATTAATAGCTTTAATAATCATAATTTTTTCATTCACCTTTTAATTAACATTAGCGATAGCATCATGTCCGATGTGTTCTTGTTTAATAAAAATTCTGTCGCTTTGAATATCAAGACTATCCAATAGCATAGATTTTATAATTGCGATTTTTCTTTCGTCATTACTTTTCATAAGTTTTCTTATGTTGTCCGCAACTTCGCCCCAGTAAGCTAAACTTAATCCCTGTTCAGGTTCAAGCTGTTCATCATCATATAGAGAAGAGATAGGAACTTTCAAAACCTGTGCTATTTTTTTTAACGATTTTCCTGTCGGATTAATTTCTCCGCGTTCCCAGCGTGCCACCGTATTTGAATGCACTTCTATACTATAGGCTAATTCTTCCTGCGACATTCCCTTTAATTTTCTTGCTTTTTTAATTTGTTCTCCAATCATTGAATACTCCTTTGTTTTATAAAAAAACTATACCTTTACGTACAGTTTTTTTCAAGAATTTATGCGTATATATATTTAATCAAATTCGTATAGTTTACGTATTGAAAAACTATACGTAAAATGTTTTAATGCTATTAATTTTTTGAAAGCAGAAGGAGGATAAATGAAATATTTAGCAGAATTTAGAAAAAAATGTGGTTTAACTCAAGCCGCTTTAGCGGAAAAAGTTAATGTAAGCACAAATTCTATAGCTCGTTATGAGAGAGGTGAATTAACACCTACTGTTGAAATAGCGAACAGAATTGCAGGTGTCTTAAATATAACGGTTGATGAACTATTGAACGGCTCGCAGTCAGAGGAATGGGAATTAAAAATCAAATTATCAAAAGAAGGAGTGATTGATGTGTCAGGATTAAGACCGTCAGCGGAAATTAATGTTGGAGATAAAGGAATTGCTGTAACTCTTAGCGGTAGTTATGAACTTTGGGCAGATGACGCGAAATTTGAAAAATTTGTCGAACAGCTCAGAAATAAGCGTCAGGCAGCACTGAAATTTTATCAGGAGGCTTTTTAATGGCTAATCCACTTCAAGATTTAACGACATATGAATTTCCTAATGATGAATTTATGTGGTTCAAACTCGCGGATATTCTAAGACTTTGTGAATTAAAAGAGAGCGACCTTAAAAAATATCATGAAGAAATCACTAATATTCGTGAACTTCTTGATGGAACAAAAATTATTCGTGAGACTGACGCTTATTTTTTGATTTTCTTCGTAAGTGAATCTGAAACAGTTCAGGAAGCACAAAACTGGCTTTTTAATAAAGTTCTGCCGGATATAGGCACTAAAGGTTATTACATTAAAGGAGAGTAATTTATGGATAATTCTTTACAGATTTTTAACTACAACGGCACAAAAATTCGTACCGTAGAAAAAGATGGTCAGGCGTGGTTTATTGCAAAAGATGTCTGTAATGTTTTAGAAATCTCGAAATATCGGGACGCAATAACAAAACTTGATGATGATGAAAGGGTGTCGGTAAAGATGGACACCCTTGGCGGAGAGCAGATTATGACTGCAATTTCTGAGTCTGGCGTTTATTTCTTGGCTTTTCGTTCTAACAAACCTGAAGCTAAAGCCTTTGCTCGTTGGGTTCGCAAAGAAGTTTTACCTGACATTCATAAGCACGGAATGTATTTAAGTCCTGAAGCTCGTGAAGCAGCAATAGTTAATCCTGAAACATTCAACGCAGTTGTGAAAGCGTACGTAGCAGAACACGACAAAGTTTTATCACTTCAAGCAAAGATTGACGCTATGACACCGAAGGCAGTTTTAGGCGATATGGTTCTTGCGTTACCAGGTGCTATTTGTTTCGGAGAGGCCGCGAAATTTTACCGTCAAAGAGGTTTAGATATAGGACGTAACAGGCTTATTCATTTATGTGTAGATTTAGGCTGGCTTTGCAAGCAAAAATGTCAACTTTATAAACCGTCTCAGAAAGGAATTGAAAAAGGCGTAGTCAATATTGAAATTGACGCAAACGGCTGTATACGTTTTACGGATAGGCCAATGCTCACGTCAAAAGGAGTTCAAGAACTATACAAAGTTTTGTTAATTACTCAAAGACCTATTGAATTTTTATTACTTCAAGGCGAAACAGAGAATTAATCACTCTCTGTCTGTAAGTTAGGCTTGCACTGATGAGCCTGTAAATTGAAAACCAATTGACAATGCCGTGCGGCAACGTGAAAACGAGGCAGCTA
>CAMVMK010000048.1 GCA_947168585.1 uncultured Fretibacterium sp. | reverse complement strand
GGCTTATCCCCATGCCTAAAGTCAGGGGCTTGCGCCGAAAAATTTCGGTCAAAATTATTTTCTTCAACAATATCATGAACTTCAGGCGCACCTATAACGCGGCCGACAGCAAAAATTTTTCCGCCGTATTTTTTATGAATTTTCCTGCCTCGTTCGAGCCATTCTTGAAATTGCTGATACTTTTCTTCGGAGTAATTTTCTTTTTCATTTTCGAGTTCTTTTAGCAATTCTCTTATGTGTTTAATCGCAGAAACTTTTGTGTGCATGAAGAAAACTATATCGCCGATTTTGCTCCATCGCGGAACAGTCCAGCCGTCAGTTTCGCCATCAAGAATCATTTCCACGTTATAAATTCCGTTATCTTCAAGGAAATAGGACAATTCTTCAAGCGACGTAGGAAAAGAAATATTATCTATAAATGCTTGAACATTTGACACGGGCAATAAGTCTCCATTTAAGCTAAAATTTTTTTAATTCTAACACGTAGGATAAAATATAAAAAATTTCTAAAAATTTTAATTCAGGAGGTTAATTAATTATGTGCGGAATTTTAGGTTACAGCGGCGACCGTCAAGCAAGCGGTATTTTATTGAACGGCCTCGCTAAACTCGAATACAGAGGCTACGACTCTGCAGGAATTGCTGTCCTTGATAACGGAGAAATTAAAATCGCTAAAAATAAAGGACGTTTGAAAGTCCTCGAAGAAAAAATTAAATCCGGCCAAGAAGTTCCCGGAACTTGCGGTATAGGCCACACACGCTGGGCTACTCACGGCGAACCTTCAGATGTAAACGCACACCCTTTATGGAGCGATGATATGTCAGTTGTCGCTGTTCATAACGGAATCGTTGAAAATTACAGAGAAATCAAAGAAGAACTTTCTCAGCACGGCTATAAATTTTATTCGCAGACTGATACGGAAGCTGCAGTAAAATTAATTGATTTTTATTACAAACAGGAAAAAAATCCTCTTAAAGCTATCATCAAAGCTATTCATGAAATCGAAGGCTCTTATTGTTTCGTTCTGCTCTTCAAAGATTTTCCCGATGAAGTCTGGGGAGCAAGAAAAGATTTACCTTTAATCGCCGGTCAGGGAAAAGGCGAGTCGTTCTTGGCCTCCGATGTGAGCGCGATTTTGCAGGATACGAGACAAGTTTATTATCTCGACAACATGGAAATCGTACAGCTTAAAAAAGGTGTTGTTAGATTTTTCGATACTGAGGGCTATGCTAAACATAAAGAACTCAGCGAGGTAACTTGGGACATGAACGCGGCTGAAAAAGGCGGCTTCGAGCATTTCATGATGAAAGAAATTCATGAACAGGCGCGCGCCGTCAAAGATACTTTCGGCTCTGTTTATCATTCAGGGAAAATTAATCTCGATGACTTCGGCTTGACTGACGAAAATATTAAAAATATCTCGCAGATTTATATAATCGCCTGCGGATCTGCTTATCATGCCGGTGCTGTTGCTCAATACGTCATTGAAGACTTAGCTAAAATTCCCGTGAGAATCGAAATGGCTTCGGAGTTTCGTTATAGAAATATGCCGCTCGATAAAAATTCTCTTGCAATAATAATTTCTCAATCGGGCGAAACTGCTGACACTTTAGCCGCTATGAGACGGGCAAAAGAAAACGGAATAAAAACTCTTGCGATCGTCAATGTTGTTGGAAGCACAATAGCACGCGAAGCCGACAGCGTTTTTTATACTATGGCGGGCCCTGAAATCGCCGTAGCTACGACTAAGGCTTACAGTGCTCAGTTAATAGCGTGTTATGTTCTTGCTATTCAGTTTGCAAAAGTCCGCGCTATGATTGATGATGCTGAAGCAGAAAGATTAATCACGGAAATTCAAAAATTGCCCGAAAAAATTGACGAAATTCTTGATGAAAAAGAAACTCTCGAAGAAGTTGCTCATAAATTCGTGAATGCTCGTAACGCTTTTTATTTGGGACGTAATATTGATTACGCCGTAGCTATGGAGGGAAGTTTGAAGATGAAAGAAATCAGCTATCTTCATTCAGAAGCCATAGCCGCCGGAGAAATGAAACACGGACCTATAAGCCTTATTGAAAAAGGAATGTTAGTCGCGGGGATAATGACGCAAAAAAATCTTTATCAGAAAATCGCAAGCAATATGCTTGAAGCTCGGAGCCGCGGAGGATTTTTATTAATTGTCGCAACAAGAGGCTGTGAGGCTCTGAAAGACGAAGCTGATTTTATTTTTAATATTCCTGAAACAGACGAACATTTTTCCGCAAGTCTTGCCGTAATTCCTTTACAGCTTTTGGGATATTATGTCGCAGTCGCAAGAAAACTTGACGTTGATAAACCCCGAAACTTGGCCAAGAGTGTTACAGTTGAATAGAATGAGTGATTAGGAGTTAGGGATTAGGGAATAAAAAAATTTCTAATTCCTATTTTTTTATTCAAGTTTCCATTCGAGGGAATCTAATAAAGCTGAGAGTTTTACTCTCGCTACAGATTGATTATCTACTGCTTCTTTAAGGCTCTTAAAATACATATCATCGCCGTCAGCAATCATATCGTAAAGATATAATTCAGCTCTTTGAAGATACTCTAAAGCTTTTTTAGGATCTTCTTCAACTCCTTCGCCGTTTAGATAAGCGTTGCCGAGCCTCAATAAAATAGGCCCGATATTATCTTCATTACTACTTTCACGATATGCCCGTTGATATAAATTAAAAGCCTCTTTCAAATCTTTTTTGACATAATAGCCGTTTTTATACATGTCGCCGATTTTATAAAGAGATACAGGGCTGCCGTCAAATGCTCCGAGCGCGAAATAATAAAATGCTTTTTCATAATCAACTTTCATGCTCCGGCCGTAATAGTAACAATAGCCTAAACATTCGTAAGCCTCACGGTTTCCATGTTCGGCGGCCATTTCGTAATAATAAACGGCTTTCGTATAATCCTGTTCACAGCCTCGCCCCATATAATATAATGCTCCGAGCCTCAACATAGCTTCGTCATTACCTTTTTCAATTTCGCGTTTATAATTCGCAACTACTATATCAAAAATTTCACGCGGCAAATCTTTATTGCGGTCAAAATCTTGAAATAAACATGCTAAATCATAATTTGAAAGTTTTTCGCCTTCACTTAAATTTTTGAGATAATTTGCAAGCTGAGGCCATTGTTCCCCGTCAATTTCAATTTCAACTTCACCGCCGAAATTAAGAACGATTTTTTCTGACATTTTTTTAACCTCCATAAAAAAGACGCGCCCGAATTTTACAGACGCGCCTTGAAAAAAATCTTTTATCTGATTTCGATATCAGGCTGTGCGCTTCCTGTAAATCTGATTGAAGCGTCATACATACCGTAAGCACTAATCTGCGGAACTTTGAATGTTCCACGAGTTACAGCTCTCATCTTGAAGCCGTAAGACCTTTCGCCGCTGAGATTATCGAAGAACAGAATTAATCTGTCATCGCGGATGTCATTCACAACGCCGTAGCCTGAAGAATTATCTCCGCCGTCTTCAAGTCTCGGGTTTTCAAGTTCAAAACCTGCAGGCAATAAATAATTCAAAGCTAAATTATTAATCGTCATTGAGGGCTTGAGAGTCAAAATAACTTGAATGACTTTGCCGTGAGCAACAGGCTGGGCAGTGTTCAAAGCGTTTCCGTCTTCATCGAAATAGACGCATTCAACGTTAAGATTTCTGCGCTCGGCTTTAGGCTGTCTCTTAGGGAAGCCGTTAATGCTCCATGAGTAGCAGCCCTGACCGTCGCCTTCGGTCTCGATTAAAATTTCAGCGTTGCGCGGAAGTTCGTTGACTTTAATTACTGCGGGTTTTCCGCCGCTCGCGTAATTTAATAAAGCGTGGTCGCTGGTGTCGGTGTTGAGTTCTGCTTTAATGTCTTTCTTTGCTCCTGCAACTTCAACGTTATAACGGGCAAGAGCTATCAAAGCCGCCGCATTATCCTGAGTGCTGAACCAGCTGCCTTTGCTGCCGAGATTGATAATTCTGTTAGCAAGTTCTGTAACTTCGGGTGCTTGAGGCTCAACGTCAAGCCACATTGAAAGCAAAACGGAAGTGTTTCGGGTTTCGCTCTCTAAAGTTCTTCCGGAGTAGCCTGAATTTTTGCCTAAGTTCAAATTTCTTAAAGCATCGGCGTTACCGTCAATTAATGACTGAGCACCGGCAAGGAAAATATGTCCCGAAGGTCTTAAATTACTCTGATTTTCGCGGAGATATTCGATCCAGCCTAAAGGTTTCTCGCCGTTCAAAGCTAAAACGTAAACAGCGTAGGCCTTTGTCGTCAAGTCATCGCGCTCTTCGTCAACAGAATTAAAAGCAGGCATTGACGCTAAGAAATCTCTCATCCAATTTAATACGCCCGTAAACATTTCTTCAGGGAAATTAATTCCAGCGTTCTTAGCATTGAGTAAGAAATGAGCCGCATAAACACTTCCCCATTCAAACGTTGCGCTGCTTCCAGGCCACATTGAGAAAGAACCATCATAAAGCTGCATTGATTGAATACGGGTTATAGCTCCGTCAATTCTTTCGCGTAAAGCTGAGTCTGTTGTGAGAAGCGGATCAAGTTCTGCAATAGCGTCCGGCAAAATCAAGAAAGGCCAAGCCCCTGAAATAGTCTGCTCGAGGCAGGCATAAGGATAATTATTCAAGAAGTCTATAGCTTTATTAACGTTAATTGCAGGTGTGTCAGCAAGCGTTAAAGTTCCTTCGACATCGCCCATAAAATCTTGAAGAGGAAGTTCGATTTTTGTTGTTCCGTGCTCAAAAATTCCTGAACCTCCGACTGTGATATTAGGCCAAGCCGAACGTACGGGCATTTCTATTTCGTCAGTGAAAGATTTTTCCGCGCCGTTTTCGTTCCAAGTTGTTGTGATTTTCAAGACAGCCTTGTTAGCACCGCCGAGAGCGCGCGCTTGAGTATTGAAATTAGCTTTTGCTCCTGCCGGGATTTTCAAATCCGCGAAAGATTCTTTAAGCTGTAAACCTTCCGGCGTTAAATTAATTTTCACGTCTTTATTAGAATTTGAAGTATTAAAGACTGAAACCGGTACAGCAAAAACATCACCAGGTGCAGCAAATCTCGGAAGCCCTGTTTCTGTTACTATGTCGCGGGCAATCTCGATTTTTTGTTCAGCATGTCCGAAACTGCGACCCGAAGCAGCAACTACAAAAAGTCTTCCGCGTCCGCTAAATTCAGGGAGTTCGAGTTCTGTTTTAATTTCGCCGTTCTTATCGGGATATAAAACTCCGTCAAATAAAGATAAAATCTTAAATCTCTGTACATTTCCGTCAGCCGCTAATGCTCCCATAGCTTCGTCTCCGGCCGGGTGAAGCTGCTCTGTAGCTTTGTCTTCAACTGGGATTAACTGATCGTAAATGTCAAAGGCTTCTGAATTTAATTTCTTCAAGCCCCAGAAATGATTTAATAAATCCGGAGTCTTGTAATGCGTCAAACCTAATACTCCGTCATCAACGAAAGCAACAGAAACATCAGCATTAGCAGAAATTCCCTCTGACGCTCCTTTGAGTTTTATCGTTACAGGAAGTTTTGAAGCAGGCTCGACTTTTTTAGGCGCGTTAATATCAACCGCTATATTGAGGTCGGATAAATCTGTTTTAACTCTCGTAAGTCCGATAGCCCTGTGAGAGGCCCAGCCTTTTGAGTCTCCGTCAGTTACAGGTCTAATAAGCCAAGCTGAAACCCAAGCATTAGGGCGGCAGTCGGCATTAATCGGGAACTCAAATTCAACTTCTGATTTCTCGACTTTTTGAATATTTCGGGTGATTAATTTTGAGTTTTCGACAGTGATTAACATCAAGCCTTCAAACGGGGCTTTGATTTTAATTTTTGCAGTGTCTCCGAGTTTATAAAATTCTTTTTCGGGGGTCATTTCAATTCTGTCGACTAACTGCGAACCGCTTCCTGCATATTCAGGGTCAGTCGCATAAAATCTGTAGACCGCGCGTGCTGTGTCGTCAGCGTCAGAAATCATAACTACATATGAGCCGTATTCTTCGGGCTTGAAAGAAACTTCGCCGAGACCGTTTTTAAGAGTAAAGTTTTTAGACTCGATTTCGTTAAATTCCTCGCTGCTCTGCCAGCGTTTACGGCCGTCAATCTCGACCATGTTGTAATTCCAAGTAACTTTGAATAACTGAGCTTCAAGTTCTCCCGGATCTGCAGGCTCTTCTGTCGGAGTAATTCCGGCGATTTTGAATTTAGCTTCATTTCTAACCGTAATATTTTCATTTACTGGCGCAATTCCTAAAAGATAAGGCGCAGGGAAATACGGGCGTGTTATCGTGCTTGTTACCCAGCGTCCGCCGTCTTCCATTACTTCGGTCTTCAAAGTTACGTTGATAATTGTCGGGGCTTCCCAGTCTTCTTCAAGTTTGAATTCTGCTTTTGCTGCTCCGAAATTATCAAGCTGTTTGCCTTCTTCAAGAGTTCCCTCTGTGAAGCTGAAATGCCTGTCAGGATCGCCGAATTGATATTCTTTCCAACGGTCTTGAGTCGGCGTGAAAGTTCCCTCGCGTGCTGTCCATGAAGTTTTGTAATTAAGTCCCGCACCGTCGACACCGAAAAGCCAGCGTGCATAAATATCAGCCGTGAAAGTGTCGTTATGAATTAAATATTGGCGGTAAGAATTTAATTTAACTTCGAGACGCGGAGGAGCAAAGTCTTCAACATGGAAATTATAAAAAGCTATCGGCTTGTCTTCTTGGCCGGGGATTGCTATTGAAGCTGTCCAAAGTCCTGTTAAAGCGTTTGAAGGAAGATTTAATTCAGCTACCGCGCTGCCTTTAGCGTTGAGCATTATTGACTCCTGTTTGACTTTACGGCCTAAAGTGTCGCGGACTACGAATAAAACCGGGAAAGCCTCAGGGGTTGTCATGTTAGGGTTACGGACGATAGTTTTGAAAACTGCATTTTCTCCCGTTCTGTAAATGTCGCGAGGCGAGAAAATTACAGCATCATAACCTGAACGAAGCCAATCGCGTCCGGCTGTGTCAAAAATTTCGCGGTCTAATAAATTTCTCGTTAATTGAACGTAAGTTAAATCAGTATGATCTTCGCGCTGTTTTGAAATAACTGCGAGTTCGGGCTGATTTTCGCTTGACCATGTCTGACCGCCGGGAACTTCATAATAGAAAACTCCGCCGGAGTTAGTCTGGCCTTCAGCAATTAACTGTTTCTTGTCGGAGAAAATTTTTACAGTTGCTCCGGGTATTCCTTCGGATTTAGTTAATTTATTTACCCAAACTAAAATAGCATCGTCCCAAAGTCTTGCAGTCGCGCCCATGTCGCTGAGGTTAATCATCTGAGCCGACTCGTCCCACCATTCTTTATCAGCATCGCGGGCTGTCAAATAGAATAAACCTCTCTCGCCTTTCACCATTTCTTCAATAGGAAGACTGCGGCGGACTCTTTCATTAAGAGGAAGATTTAACGGCAGTTCTTTTGTAAAAACTCTCTGCGCTATATCTTTCTGGAAAGAATCATAATCGCTATTGATAACGTAAGGAATATTATTCTCGTACATTCTCCAGACATCGAGCTGTAATTTCTTGACGTTCAATAACTCGATCGGGATTAAACCTTTGTCGAGAGCAGTCAAATAAGTTCCTGAAGCCGGAAGACTTACACGCGAGGATAAATCTTTCATGATAACGGCCTGTTTATAATCTTCTTTGAGAACAAGACCGCTTTTTGAGGGAAATCCTTTTCTGAAAGTTATAACAAATCTTGAACGTGGCTTAAATTCTTTTGAGCGCATTACTACAACTTCGTCAGTCCAGCTTGATTCAAATTTGACATCGCTGACGGGGGGCTCAATGTTGATAAAACTTTTCGCGGTGTTCGGGTCAATGCCGAAATTAAATTCTGCGCGTATTAAATTTTCCTGCGGAGATAATTCTCTGACGAATAATTCCGGGTCAAGCACAACGTTTTCAGAATAATCTTTTTCAACACCTAAATCACCCTCGCCGGATTTTAATCCCGCAGCGATTTTCACGGTAAATCTTTGACGCGAAGAAGTTTGTTCAACCGGAACAGAAACACGAATAACTCTCGAGGGCAGACCGCCGTTAATGTTATAAGGCATCTCGCGACCCTCCGAGTTAAGAATTCTCATGAAGCCTTTAAGCCTTGCAGGGTCGATCCTCATGTTGAAACTTAAAGTGAAATAAGCACTTCCGTAGCGTCCCATCGAGGCTTTAATATCAGTTGGGGCAAGTCCCTCAGTTTGAAATCTGAAAGTGCCGGGACCGATTTTAGTTCCTCGTCTGTCTTTCAAGTCCTCGCGTAACGTTGCAGTGTAAGTTGTGGCGTTGCGCAGCGGTGCTAATAATTTCGCCGTGAAAGTTCTTTCGTTCTGCCAGCGTCCTTCAAGCTGAAGAGGCGGATTGACTTCAAACGGGAATAAAGAATTTTCGGGCGTTATGACTTTGCCGGTCTGATTTTTATTCACAACGGGATTTCTAAAAACCGCTCTGAATGAAACATTGTCCGGCACTGTCCCTGTCGGTGCGAAACTCTGAACTCCGGCAGGCATGTTCGAGCGTGTTGCGGCTGTTGACATTGATGCAGCAAGCACGAGCATGAAAGCCAAAGTGAATAATAAAATTCTTCGGGATTTGAACAAAATACACAGTCCTTTCTTTAATTTAATTTTTTTATATTGAAATTATAGCAATTTTCTATCATCGTGAAATATAAAGCAATACGTAAAATTTCAATTTCTGTACTGCTTTTTCAATGTTATAATTTTCAGAAAAATTTTTAGGAGGCCATAAATATGAACAATAAAAAATTTAATTTTGTTGTTTTTATGCTGCTTATAGCTTTTGCGGCTGTAAGTGTCAGCGGTTGCGGAGGCGGCAGCAGTAATAGCGGCAGCGTGGGGGGGGGTAACGCAAAAGTTATCGTTCTTGATGAGGAAAGTTACGACTCTGACGGGGACGGAACGCCTGAGGTTTTAGATTTTAGCGACGTTGAGCAAAAATATTACGGCGAAAATGATCCGAGTCAGGATATAAAAATTTCTTCAATTCCTTCACTGCATTTCTTAAAAAATGCCAAAACCAATAACGGGGTTTCTCTCACGGCGGATTTGAAAGCAGGCACGGAATACACCATTGAAATTTCTGAAAGCGCAGGAGTTTCAGGCTCTACGGAAGTTACAGGTTATGCCTATCCGATCGAAACTCATATCCCTGATGTCAAAGTAATTAATCCTCAGGGAACGGAATTAGAATTTCTTGATTTAGGAACTTTTGACGAACATTACGATTCAAACAAGGTAATTGAACTCAAAGATGACGTTATCGAAGTTTCTCATTATCCGATTGATAATCCTTACATGATCTGCTTTACGTTCACGCCGTCAGTATCAGGTTCTTATAAAATCAATTTCAACAGGGCTGATTCAGAAACTGCTGATGCAGATGAGGGTGCTTTTGAACGCGTACCGACATTATTCATTTATGAAGAACTCCGCAGCGGAACAAGCGAGAACAGAGCCGGATACTATAAACTCTACAAATTCCAAGATGTAGAAGGCAACATCAGTGATACAATAAACATGACCGATATTATGGAACTTAGAAAGGCTTTCAATAACGAAATATATAATACGTTATCGACAGCATTGACGATGGACGGTAAATATACTGATAACGGCACCTGGCTGAAGGTTCCTGCCGACCAAGCTAAGGCTTATCTCAGGTGGTTCTATCATGAGAGACCGTATTACGGAATTTTTGACGGCATTGATGTGGATAATCCGGAAACAGAGGCAGACGATGCATCAATAGAAAACTACCCTGAAGAACAAGTTTCCGTAGCGGCAGTAGACGCAGTTTCCGTAGCAGCGACATCGAAAGACCTGACAAACCGCGGAGGCGCACGAATTAAGCAGAAGTTAATCGGTTTTCCTTATAAGCAAGATACGTTTGGACTGGGTACCGGATATTTTGCCATAACAGGCGTTCAAGCCGGAAGCAATGCCGTAGAAGAATTTGAATTACCGGTTCCTACCGATAAATTCGTTACAACACATTACAATGCGACTTTTGTATCTTCTCAAGAAGAACGTGAAACACTTTCAAAGAAAAATGCAGGTGCTTCAGTTGCAATCGGAGGTTTCGGGATCAAGGGAAACTATTCTTCGGAAGCTAATTTCAAGTTCGGCTTGACTTCAACAACATTTGTAGTTCATTATGACGAACTTGAAAATAAATACCGTGAGCTTAAAAAAAGCAGCGAGTATAAGCTTGCAGATTTCGCTAAAGAGTTACTGGACACCGATTTCGGCCAATTCCGCGAGAGATACGGCGATTATTTTGTGGCAGGCTATCAATTCGGCGGAACTTTTGACGCTTTCATGACAATAACGACAGAAACAATGGAACAGCTTAAGGACGTTAAGACCCAGTTCTCTATAGGTTTCAACACAGAAAAAGGTGCTGCCAGCGCGGATGTCGGAACCCAACTGAAAGAAACGTTGAAGAAAAATAATGCAACTATCAATATTTCCATCGTAACTGCAGGAATAGATGTAAAAGGTCTTAATATCCCGTCAACAACTACTGATATAAACGAGGTTATAAAAGGTCTTAATGCTTTCAGACAAAAACTGCAACAAACCGACCCTAAGTATTATAAGGAGACTTACGCAATGTTGAAACGTTACAGCACTTTAGCTGATGTTGACCGTGCAATGTACAATCAGGGTTACGGTGATTTAATTCCTATTCCGTATGAGCACTCGAAGAAAATTATGGCTTTCAACAAAGAAAAGATGATTATGGATTCTTATTACAATGTCATCAAAGATCTTAAACCTGTTGAACAAATAGATTCGGATATCCAAAATCAATATGCAAAAGAGTATGAAAGCATTACAAATGATATTGGTTTAGCCGGCAACGAGTTTTTTGCGGTAAGCAACACCGAAAAGATTGATTCTGTGCAGACGGCAATGGAAAATATCAACGTACGGCTTAAAGCACTCGGAGACCGTTACGCTTTCATTCAGGTTCTTATTGCAGAACAAGCCAAGGAATTAGCCTGCGCAGGTAACAGTGTTACTGATAAACCTTTCGGCCAGAACGGAGGTACAATAGGCGTTACTAATTTCAACGTCAGCGATGCTGTTACATCGGACATGGCGGCAGGGAGAACGAACTTCGGCAATAAGATAAATGAAATTGCGACATGGGGCAGGACCGAACAATTTTGGGATTACACCGCTGAGTTAAAGAACGAAGACGCTGAGACAAAGAAGAGCGATGCTGTATTCTACTATATTAGAGTTTCAGCACCCAACAAAAATGATAGCAAGCGTGATGTTCTGAATTCACCGTGTATCGGGAAAAATCAGGCACGTTTCTATTTCCTATGCGGCGGCGATTTATACTGGAAGCAATGGGAAACAGAATTATGGAGCATGAGATTTAATAAGAAGTTATACCCGTTCGGCGGTCTGAAATAAAATTTTTCCACTCCTGTCTGCCCGTCTCCTCCTCCTAACTCCTCTCTGCCTGTCTGCGGACAGGTTTTTTTTCAAGTTTTTTTCAATATTATGCTCTTAGGAGGTGTCCATAAATCATGAACAATAAAAAATTTTATTTTGTTGTTTTTTTTCTGCTCACGGCTTTTGCGGCTCTAAGTGTCAGCGGCTGCGGAGGCGGAAGCAGCAGTAACAGCCCTGTTGGAAGCAGTTCGCAATTTACCGTTCTTGATGATGACATTTTTGACACTGACGGAGACAGAACGCCTGATATTTTAGATTTTGATGATATTGAGCAAAAATATTACGGCGAAAATGATCCAAGCCAAGATATAAAAATTTCTTCAATACCTTCACTGCATTATCTTAGAAATGCTAAAAACGGTGCTTCTTTTGTTGCTGATTTAACAGCGGGCATAGAATACACCTTTGAAATTTCTGAAAGCGCGGGAATTTCAGGAACTACGGAAGCTGCTCCTTATGCTTATCCTATCGGAATTAATTTTCCTGATGTCAAAATAACTAATCCTCAAGGGACGGCATTAGAATTTCTTAGTTTAGGAACTTTTGACGAAAACCACGACTCAAGCGCAGTTATTGAACTCAAAGATGACTTTATAGAGCTTTCAATGTATCCGTATGATAATCCTTACATGATCTGCTTGACGTTCACGCCCTCTGTAACAGGTTCTTATAAAATCAATTTCAGCAGGACTGGTTCAGAAACTTCTGCATCAGATGAAACTGATGATTTTGAACACATACCGACATTATTTATTTATAAAGAACTCCGCAGCGGAACAGACAAGAACGAAGCCGGATATTATAAAATCTATAAATTCCGAGATTCAGACGGAAATTACAGCGATACTGTAAATATGACCGATATTATGGAACTTAGAAAGGGTTACTATAGCGCATTGTATGATACCTTATCGACAGCATTGCAGTATAACGAATTAACTGATGACTGGCTGAAAACTCCTGCCGATCAGGATAGGGCTTATCTTGCGTCCTTTTATCATCTGAGACCGTATTACGGAATTTTTGAAGGCGTTGATACATCGAATAATGAAACAGAAATTGTAAGCGGCGAAATAATAATAAAAGAAGATGACCCTGAAGAACAGGTCTACGCAGATGATGCAGACGTAGTTTCCGTAGCTGCGACAGCGAAAGAACTGTCAAAAAGCGGAGGCATTGAGATCAAGGAGAGGTTATACGGATTTCCTTACAAAGAAGATGCTTTTGCACCGGGCACCGGATATTTTGCTCTAACCGGCATTCGAGCATCGGCCCAAGCCGTAAGCGAATTCAAAATAAAGGTTCCTGACATCAGAAGACAAGTTATATCAAAATACAGAACGTCTTTTGTATCTTCCCAGCAAGACCGTGAAGACCTTTCAAAGGCAATGGCAGCTGCTTCAGTTTCAATCGGAGGCTTCGGGGTCAGCGCAGACTATTCTTCTGAAGGTAAATTCAAGTTCGGCTTGACTTCAACGACATTTGTAATTCATTATGAAGAACTTGAACATTCATACCGCGAACTTGACTATAACGATTATGACCTTACAGACACCTCCACAAGGATAGCGGGCAAAGATTTAGACCTCTTCCGCAATAGATACGGCGATTATTTTGTCAGCGGCTATAAATACGGCGGAACTTTTGACGCTTTTATCTCAATAACGACAGAAAAAATTAAACAGCTTGACAACGTTAAGGCAGCACTCTCTGCAAACTTCAAATCGCCAGAAGCTACTGCCGACGCTGGAATTGGTATCTCAATGAAAGACATGCTGGAGCAAAATAAAGCAACAGTCAGTATTCAAATCAGGACTGCAGGAATAGATAAAAGCGGACTTAATATTCCGTCAGAAACTTCTGATATAAGCGATATTGCAACAAGTTTTAAGGCTTTCAGAGAAAAATTTAAGAACACCGACCCTAAGTATTATCAGCCTGCTTACGCAATGTTGAGACGTTACACCAGTTTAGTTCCAATTGAGATTGAAATGTTGAATCAGAATTACGGTAATTTGCTTCCTGTTACGCCTGAGCACTCGGCGAAAATTATGACCTTCAACAAAGAAAGGCTTGAGTTGGATTCTGCTTATAACGTCGTCATCGGCCTTAAAGATAATCAAATGGATTCTTCCGTCAAAAATCAATATAAGGATGAGTATAAAAACATTAATTATGATATTGATTCAGGCGGCAATAACTTTTTCGCGGAAAGCAACAGCGAAAATATGAATAAAATGCAGAAGAAAATGGCAGATTTAAGGGAACGTCTCAGAGCAACCGGAGACCGTTACGTTTTCTATCAGCTTCTTATGGCAGAACAAGAAAAGGAAATGAACTACCGTCCGCAAAGTATTACTGATAAACCTTTCGGCCCGGGCGGCGGTTCAATAGGTTTTGAGACATACCTTAGCAGTAAGGCTGTTCAATCGGACATTGCAGAAGGAATGGGCTTTTTCGATGAGAAAAATGAACGTCCGGTGTTCATTGGAACACACCACACATGGAGGCCGAATTTCCGCGCTGAGATATATGACAGAGATCACAGGTACGAGGCTATATTCCACCATATTGTTGTTGAATCACCCAACATATACGATCTCAACCGTGATGTTATGAATTCACCGTGTATTGGAAAAAATACGGCAAATTTCTATTTTCAAAGCGGCGGAACACGTTGGGCTGAATGGAAAATAAGATTACATAGTATGAGATTTAATAAGACGTTATATCCGTTCAACGGTCTGAAATAAAATTTTAACTCCTAACTCCTAACTGATTTTACGGTAGGTTATGAAAAATTATTTAATTACTGCAATTATAATATATAATTCATTCACAATTACGAGTAATAAAAATTTAGGAGATAATTAATGGCATTAGCACTTCAGAAAGATTTTTCATTTTTATCTGAAATAATAAATTGGCTCAAAGGACTTTCATTTACTGTTGAATATGATAAAGAGGCTGACGGTTCAATCACAGGGGAAGTCATAGAATTTCATGCTCTTGAAAACGCTCCTACTTTAAAAGAATGTGAAGCTAAATTAATTTCGAGCATGAGAGAATGGGCGGAAATTCATTCTGAAAATTTTTCGGAATGGGCAGTAGGACGCTTAAACGAAGTTCCTTATCTTTTGAAAATTCTTTTAAGTTCTGACGAAGAAATAAAATCATGCCTACATGGAAAGAATTGCGAAGGTTTTTAGAGCATAACGGCTGGGAACTTTACAAGGACACTGACCATTATTTTTATCGAAAACGGTCAGAAGACGGATCTATGTTATTCACTAAAGTTTCCAAAGGCAGCGAAGAGATAGGAAATAATTTGTGGCGGAGAATATTACATCATGAACTTAAAGTTACGCAGGAATATTTTAATAAGAAAAAATAATTTTTTCACTTCGCATTTCTAACTCCTCACTCCTAACTGCTTTTTCAGTGTTATAATTACAGCGATTATAATAAAATTTAGGAAGGGGAAGTTTTTAAGAAATGTCAACAATCGGTCATTACGATCCCGAAAATTTCAAGAAAATTTATCACGCGCAGCCGCGCACAACAATCGAAACACTTTTTTACGGCAACAACGTTCACCACGTTTTAGATTTGAAAGAGGCTTATACTC
>CAMVMK010000047.1 GCA_947168585.1 uncultured Fretibacterium sp. | reverse complement strand
ATTTGTTGTTGATACTAGAATCCCCCGCCTTTAGGCGTGGGGAGTATGTCAAGCGCTGTCTTAGACGAAGATTTATTTAATTATGAAATTGTCTGGGCAGCAGCCGGAACAGATCACGCTTTCTTCCCTGTAAAACCTGAAAGATTATTAGCACTTACCGGCGGAATAAAAGCAAAAATAAAAAAATAAAAAATCCCCCGACTATGCAGGGGAAATTTTTTTATCAATATTATGAGCTTGAATTATTGCTGCTGTTACTGCCTGTCATTTGCTGGAGAATTGCAGCCATTGCGCTCGCCTGTTGAGATAATTTTGAAATGCTTTGCTCTGCGGCGGCGTATTTTGTTCTCAAACTTTCCTCCATACGGTCGAGTCTATCCTGATATTTTTCAAGATATTCGTCAATGCTTTTAATCTGCGTGTCAATATCTTCAATCTGCCGCTTTAAAGTTCCTGACGTTGCTCCGGAAGCTGAGGAATTTAACATCGATTTTGTCCAGCTGTCCATAGTTGAAGCAAATTTAAGCATTAAACTTTCAACTTCGTCCGGATTGTCTTCTAGCGCGGTCATGAATTTATTCGTGTCAAATTCAAGTTCGCCGCTCTTGCCGTAGTCTGTTGAAGTCGTTGCTATACCAAGCTGATAAATGCCTTTGTAAGTGTAATTCATTTTAAGGGCGTTCATTGCAGCCGAGCCGGACATAGTAATTTCATCGCTTGAACTTGATGAAATTACGAGTTTGTCGCCTTCGATCTTAGCTTTGATTAAAGGTTCATTGAGTAAATTTCCGTCGCTGTCATAAAAAATATTTCTCATAGCGGCGTTAGAACTGTCGCTGATTTTGTCGACAATGTCCTGCAGAGTATCAGTCGTTAAAATCGGAACATCAACGTAAGTCGAGTTAATTCTAAGTCTTAAAGTCGAATCATTTTTGAGGCCGTTGTAAGACATTGCGCCGTAAATTTCTTCTGAACTTGTTCGTGACGTAAACGAGAAAGTGAAATTCTGTGCAACTGTGTCGCGCATTTGGCTTTTTGTATTTCGGAGCAGAGAGTTGCCGTGTAAAAGTCCCCATCTCATTCTGAAATCGTCAGAGTCAATTGTTGCGGCTGTATCTTCATCGACTTGGCTTTCAGTCATTCTCGTATTAATCCATGACATTAAACTGTTGTAATTATCAACGAAAGTTTGAATTGATTCGACAGCTTTTTCAGCATCGTGTGAAACGTCCATAGAGACCTCGCCGACACCTTTTAAGTTTATAGTCATGCCTTTTATTAATTCGTTGCCGTAACTCTCGCCGATGTTGTTCAAATCGCGTTCAACTTCTTCACCGTCAAGAACTAAAATCGCGTTTTGAGCTTCCGTAACGTCGCTGTTAAGGCCGAGCAAGTCTACAACACCGTCGCCGTCATCGCTTAAAGTGAAAGTGTTAGTGTTATATTCGTATTCGATTGAAATTTCATCGCCGTAACCGGGCAGGCCCTCTCTTGTTGTAAGCGTTGGAGTAACCCAATCGAAATTATAAACTTTAACTCCTCCGTTAGTGCCTTCGTTAAGGTTAATTCCTAAAGTTTCTTTGACTAAATCGGCTGCAGTTTTGCCGTCTTCGTTCGTTGCCGAACTCGTTAAATCGTAAGTTGTAATGCCGTAAGTTATTGAGTTTAACGTTCCGTTGTCCGATACAGTCGAGAAACCGAAATTTCTTAAATCTAAAGTATCTTCGTAGCCGCGCGTGGCCGTGAAAGTTTTTTCAGTTCCGTCAGCAGTCGTTAAATTAATAGTGTAGCTTGAACTTGCTCCTGATTTCGGGAAATACCATTCCCAGTCAGTTCCTGTCTTCCAATTTATTAAAACGTTGCCGTCGTCGTTAGTTCCGACTTCAAAGTCGTAGCCCTCGTAGAAAGTTTTAGAGCCTTGAGTTATTGTCGTAGTTCCGGCTTGAAATTCGCTGTAGACAGGTGAGCCGCCGATTATAACATCGGAATTTGAGCGCGTTACAGCTTTGTCCATAGTAAAGACTTCGCCGCCGCCCTCGCCGCGTCCGGTGTATGAAATCGTGAACTCAGTGCCGCTCGACGGGCCGCCCGTAAGCCATTCTATATTTGCTTTATGCTGGCCGGAACTGTCTTCGCTTCCCATAGTGATTATAAAATCAGTTCCGTAAGTGTAAGTATAGCCGTCAGCGTCAGTGATTGAGAAATAATTTTCGAGAGCCTCGTCAACATCATCTTGGTCTGATTCAGTCGTGAGTTTTGAATTAATATCTTTCAAAATCTGCTCGTAACTTAAATAGCTTGAACCGCTTGAATCAGAAAGTTTTCCGTAATCGTTCGTTAATTTTAACTCTTGAACATTTTCGCCGTCGCTTTCAGCCGTTACTTCAACGCCTGCAAAACTTTCATAATAAACTGTATACTCGGCCTTAGTATCAGGCGCGTTAGTCGTTGTGAGCGTTGCTTCTTCTGTAGTTTCGTACCATTTAATTTTGCCGTCAACGATTGTGAAGCTGTCTTCGTCTAAATCGCTCTCATTAGCAACATAAGTATAAGTTTTTCCGTCTGCGTCCGTGAGAACGAGATTATCATAATCACCCTTAGCCGCCGTTATTATTTCAGATAAAAGGCTGTCGTCATCACTCGTTGAGTCGTAAGTTTCATTAATGCTTGATTCTTTATAAACTTGGAAATCAAAAGATGTCCCGTTAGCCGGAGCAGCATTAGTTGAAGTAAAATCACTTTCTGAATAGCTCTCGTCATCAATGAGATGCTGCTTATAATCTTTGTAATAATCCGTTTTAGTGCCTGTTACGGAAGTTCTTGCAAAGCTGATAAAAAGCTGCGGATTTGAGGAGTCTTCGCCCGTTCTTAAAACGAAATCCTTGCCGTATTCGTACTCAGTGCCGCCGATATTTAATTTGAATGGATTATCTTTGTTAAATTGGTCGATAATTTTTATATTATTGTCAGCACTGTAATCGTAAGTATCTAAATTTTCTCCGGTTTCATCGTAATAGAGCGAATTTAAGTAATCTAAGCCCGTGTTAGTATCATCGCTGAAGAGGCTTGTAACTTCTATATCAGCGCCTCCGGTTGCCGTTACAGCTTTGCTGATTATATTACTCAAATAAGAGTTGTTAGAATAACTTACGGTAAATTCTTCAGGCTCGTTGGATACTACATTATATTTCGGAAGCCATTCGATTGCGCCTTCATCGTTAATAGTGTAATCGCGGCCGTAAGTGTAAGTTTTTGAGCCGTTTTTAATTACAATATTTGAATAATCGCTTTCATCGAGTGTTAAATCTTCAAATAAATTTGCGAGGCTTTTATCTTCGTCAGAGGCATTAACGCTTGCTGAATACTCATTTGTTCCGGTTGATGAGAAGCCGAAAGTATATCCAACGCCGGTATCAGGGGCTTTTTGGAAGTTAAGGGTGCTGATATTTTTCTCTTGAATATAAGCAGATACAGCAACATTAGCATCACTTGCGTCAATAGTTCCGTCTCCCGTTGTATCTTCCGAAGCAAACCATGAAAGAGTATAACCGCTTCCGTCATCTTTTACCCTGATTACATAATCGCGGCCGTATTCGTATTCTGTTCCGTTTTCGTCAGTGAGATTAAATAAAGACCTGTCCGCAGGGTCAAGATAAGTTCTAATAACTCCGTCTGAACCTGTGATTGTGATTGTTGGAACGTCTGAGCCTGTCGCTTTTTTGTAAGCTGTATTAAATTCGCTTGCGTCAAAACCTATATCATCATCACTGGAGCTTGATCTTGTTCCGCTGGCTGAATAATTTACAGAAGCATCTTCCGAAAAACTTACGGTGTAAGAATCCGGCTCGTTAGTTTCTGATTCCTGCTCAAGCCACGTTATTTTGCCGTCTTCGTAAGTGAAATCTTTGCCGTAAACATAATCTATAGTTTCGGTAAGAGTTTTTGTCGTGGTAATTGAGTAAACTGTATCGCCGTCATCGTCTGTACTTTCTGAAATTGTTACGGTTGTAGTTATGAGATTTCCGTCCTCATCAGTGTCAGTGCTTGTTGTTGTGCCGACTTCCTGATCATCGCTGAGAGAATAAACTTCTTCGGTTTCAGTACTTTGAGTAGTTGTCTTAGTGCCTTGAATTTTCATTCGCTGCGACAAAGTACCTTTATCTATAATATCAAAATCGAGACTCAAAGTGTCGCTGTCATCAGATCCGCGTTTGACAGTCTTTGCATAAACATCGCCCTTGCCCATTGTATATTTAGCGGAGAGTGAGTCGCCGAGTTTGACTTCATTGGTATCTTCGTATTGTTTCCAGCGGATTTGATTATTAACAACTTCGTAATCTTTGTGAATAGTGTAGCTTGACGAGCCGCTCCTGACTTTGAGATTTTCGGCGTTAGCATCATCAACAACAATATTAACAGAAAGACCTGCGTCTGTGTTAGTAATAATTGTGCTTAAATCTGTGTAGCCGCTTGAGTTATAAGTTTTGCTTGCAGTGCCGCTGACTGAAGTCGTTCCAAGTCCTGTGCTGTCGCTCTTAAGAATTAATCTGTTATCGACAACTGAAGCTGTAACGCCTACAGGGACGGTTAAAGTTTTCAAAGTTGTATTAATCCGGCTTTTCAAAGAATCAAGCGAGTCAGTGTTATAAACATCTACGCCGATTTTTTGATTTCCTGCGGTTATATAAATTTTAGAACTTTCAAGACTTCCGAGAGTATTTTTTAACGTCGAAGCGTTTATCTGCGTACTTCTATTTGTCTGAGCGCGGGCAAGCTGCTTGACTTCTAAATCATAGACGTTGACTGCTGCGTCAGCGTTTACTGTCGCGGTTAAAACTCCTTTATAAGAGCCTGTTGTGTCTATACGTTCGATTTCAATTTCTTTAGCTTTATAAGTTGAAGGAAGTTTCAAAGGCGACAACGATGACTGAATGCTGTTCATAGTAACTTTCATTTCTTCAAACAGCGATTTTTTATTTTGAAGGTTCGTGCGTTTGTTGACCTGAACCATTGCGGGTTTTTGAGCAGATTCGATAATATTTGTTATCATGCTCTCCCAGTCCATGCCGGAGACAACGCCCGATACACTCATTGATGCCATGAAAAATTCAACCTCCTGTTCATAAAATATTATCCTGAAATTTTTATCGGCAAAATTAATCTTTAACTTAAAAAAATTTTTCCTGAAACTCTTAACGAAAAAAAATAAATTTTTAATTAAAAAATTATCTGCGTGAGAAATTATAAACTCTAAAAAATTTTAAGATTTTTGTAGTTGAAAATGTAGTTGAAAAAAAATTTTTTCTCGGGAATTTTTGCGAAGATTTTATTTTTGAAAATTATAGCATGAAGCCGTGATAAAACTATAGTTAAAAATAAAACTCGTAAAAGCCTACACTGACTTCGTACGAGCCGTTGCGGATCTGATCCGCACGATATATTCACGTTAATCCACATCGAAAAGGCTTAATGTCTGAGGTGGGGATTCCACGCCCCGCTTCAGCTGAGCCTTAAAAATTCAACGTCTGACCTCTCCCAGACGATTTTAATTGATTATAGCACGTTAAAATTTCTCACCCTAACCCCTAACCAAAAAAAACTCCGTAAAGTGAAAACACTTGACAGCATAAAAAACCTTTTTTATAATGCAGTCATGATTGACAGCGCAAACGAGAAAAATGAAAATAAAAATGACAGCGAAATTTTAAGACGCAGAGTTTATTGTAATTTGCTTTATGATTTTTATTCGCCGCTGCTGACTGAAAGACAGAGAAAAGTTTATGAAACTCTTTGCTTTTCCGACTTAACTCTCAGCGAGGCCGCCGATGTTTTAGGCATAAGCCGTCAAGGGGTTTTTGTTTTAGTACGGCACGTTATGGAAAAATTAGAAAGCATTGAAAAAAAACTTTGTTTCGCAGTCAATACTCAAAAACTCGAAAATAAAATTAAAGAACTTGAAGAAGAAAATAAATCATTGCGCTCTGAAATCAAAAAAATTAAGGTTGAAAAGGAGGAGAATTAAATCATGTTTGAGTCGCTCAAAGAAAAATTCACAGCAATATTCTCAAAACTCGGCAGCAAAGGCAAACTTTCCGAAGCTGATATTGATGCGGCATTGCGTGAAGTCCGGCGCAGTCTATTAGAAGCTGATGTTGATTTTAGAGTAGCTAAAGATTTTATAGCAAAAATCCGCTCGCGTGCTTCAAGTGCTGAAGTTTTAGAATCAATTACAGCTAACGAACGAATTGCGGCGATAGTCTATGAAGAGTTAATTTCTCTCATGGGCAAGAGCGAACCTCTGATTATTTCCCCGAAACCTCCAACCGTAATTTTAATGGCGGGCTTGCAGGGCTCAGGAAAAACTACAACAACTGTGAAACTTGCAAAAATCTTGAAAAATTCTCACAGTCCTTTAGTCGTTGC
Source organism: uncultured Fretibacterium sp. (assembly GCA_947168585.1). Taxonomy (GTDB): domain Bacteria; phylum Synergistota; class Synergistia; order Synergistales; family Aminobacteriaceae; genus JAFUXM01. Next base: position 9,124 of record CAMVMK010000047.1, on the reverse strand, counting down.
ATGTGATTTAAGACGGCCTGCCGCAGTTGAACAGCTTAGAGTTTTGGCTGAAGACGCTAAAATTTCTTTTTACGGCCCTGAAGATAAAAATAATTCTGACGTTCTAACAGTCGTTAAAGGCGCAAAAAAATTCGCCCAAGACCACATGAACGACATTATTATTTTAGATACTGCCGGAAGACTTCATATTGATGAAGAATTAATGACGGAACTTAAAAATATCGCTGAAATTCTTCCGCCGCATGAGAAAATTTTAGTCGTTGACTCAATGATAGGCCAAGAAGCTGTAAACGCTGCAAAAAGTTTTCATGAATTATTAAATCTTACAGGCTTGATTTTAACGAAACTTGACGGAGACGCACGCGGAGGCAGTGCCTTAGCTATCCGTGCAGTTACAGGAGTTCCCGTAAAATTTGCCGGTGTCGGAGAAAATACTGACGCTCTCGAAGTTTTCAGCCCCGAGAGAATGGCCGGACGTATCATGGGAATGGGCGACCTTCAAGGACTTGCTGAAAAAGTCAGAGCCGCAGGAATTAATGAAGATGTTATCAAACCAGCCGAATTATCAGGAAAGCAGTTTAATTTAGAGACTTTATTAAAACAATTTGAACAGATTGAAAAATTAGGGCCTTTAGATAAATTAGCTTCAATGATACCGGGACTGGATAAGATAAAAAATTTTAGTGTCAATGAGGACGACTCTTCAAAGGCATTAAAGCGCAACAAAGCTATAATTCAAGCTATGACACCTGCAGAGAGACGCAATCCAAAGATTATTAAAGGCTCCAGACGCAGGCGCATTGCTGAAGGTTCGGGAACTTCGGTTCAAATGGTTAATCAATTACTCGCTCAATTTGAACAGATGAAAAAATTATTTAAGACTTTTTCGTCTTCTTCACGTTCGGGCAGAGGTCTGAAATCGTTATTCGGTTTCGGAAGATAATAAAAAAACGGAGGTGCAAATTCAAGAATGGCGGTTAAAATTCGTTTGTCGCGTCAGGGCAGGAAAAAAGCTCCTTTTTACAGACTTGTTGTTGCAGATTCACGTTCACCAAGAGACGGAAAATTTATTGAACTCATCGGTACGTATAATCCAATGACAGATCCGGCGGCTGTAACGATTAACGAGGAACGTGCGATTTACTGGCTGAAGCAGGGTGCACTGCCTTCAGATACAGCACGCGGACTCTTGAAAAAGCAGGGAGTCTGGGACAAATTCAAAGGCGGGGAACAGAAATAATTTTCTTATTCCCTAAAAACAATTTTTTATTTATCTCAAAATTTTTCATCGTAGACCGCGAATAAAACAGGAGGTGCCACTTAATGGTCAATTACAAAGAGCTTGTAGAGTTTATCGTCAAACACCTTGTTACGCAGCCTGATTCAGTCGGCGTAGAGGGCAATGAAGGCGAAGGCGGAAATAAAATCCTGATTCGGGTTGCCCATGAGGATGTGGGGAGAGTAATCGGGAAGAGAGGTGCAACAATCAACGCTATCAGGCTGTTGGCCAAAGCGGCAGCAGTCAAGGCCGGAGAGCGGGTTGATGTTGACATCGTAGAAGATTAAGGATTTGACAGGAAATTAACGTAAGCATAATAACGGCGTTCCCGGAATTATTCGCCGATTTTCTTACCACAAGTATTCCGGGACGTGCTGTAAAAAACAGGCTTGTCGGTGTAAATATCGTAAATTTTCGCGGTTTCGGACGCGGCGGTTACAAGCAGCTTGATGATTACGCTTTCGGTTCGGGAGGAATGGTTTTCGCGGCTCCTCAGCTGAAAGATGCGTTAAGTTCATTAAAGCCGGGTTTTGTCGTTTATCCTTCGCCGCAGGGAGTTTTAATAAATCAGGAAATTATTGAAACTCTCGCTCATCAAGAGCATGTGATAATTATTTGCGGGCATTATGAAGGCATTGACGAACGTTTTACGGAAAAATACGTCGATTTAGAAGTTTCTATAGGCGATTGTGTTTTGACGGGCGGAGAAATTCCGGCGATGTTAATTGTTGACGCTATGTCGCGTTTAGTTCCCGGTGTAGTCGGAAAAGATAAAGCCGTTATAGAAGATTCTTTTTATCGCGGAATGTTAGATAATCCGAATTACACACGTCCGGCCTCATGGGAAGGTCTTGAAGTTCCTGAAGTTTTACTTTCGGGCAACGATAAAGAAATTTCCAAGTGGCGCAGACGCGAGGCAGTACGCAGGACTTTGACACGGAGACCGGATTTAATTTCGCGGGCTTCAATTCGGGAATATTTATCTGAAAAAATTAGTTTAGTTGTAGTCGCCGATGACAAAAATATTAATTTTTCAGGCGTTCTCGAACTTTGCGGAGTTTATAAATTAAATCGGCCTTATGTCATAGCGCGCGATAAAAACTTACGCGAAAAGTTAAAAAATCTTTGTCCGGAGGCGAAAATTTTAGGCCAAGTAGGTTTCAGAAAGATTCTTGAATCTTCAGCGGATGCCTTAATCATAAAAATCTCCGGCGGGGCGGATATTAATTCGTGCCACACTCTTGAGATTAAGCGCAGATGCCTTGAACATGACGGCGAAATAATTTTCGTTTTTGCTCAAAATGATTCAGAACTTGACGAAATTGACGGTCTTAAATGTTATTTACACGAGCGCGATATTAATCTCCCGTTGAATATGAAAATCGGGATTGCTTTAGACAGGCTTTTAGGAATTAGGAGTTAGGAAGCAGGAAGTAAAAAAATTCCTCATCACTCATCCTTAATTCTTCATGAAAAACTTGAAAGGAGGAGAAATATAAATTGAACGCAGTAGATTTAGTTCAGAAGAAATATTATAGAGGCGAGGCTCTGCCTGATTTCAGACCTGGCGACACTCTTAGAGTACACGTTAAAATTAAAGAAGGAACACGCGAACGTATTCAGGTTTTTGAAGGAATTGTTATTGCCAAACAGCACGGCGGACTTGATGAGACTTTTACAGTCCGTAAAATTTCAAACGGCGTAGGTGTTGAAAGAATTTTCCCTGTTCATTGCCCGTCGATTGAAAAAGTTGAAGTTACCCGTCAAGGCAAAGTCAGACGCGCGAAATTATATTATCTGCGTAAGCTCAGCGGTAAGGCCGCAAGAATTAAAGAGCGCAGAAAATATACGCAGGAATAATTAAGCAAGTAGGAATTAGGAGGTAGGAAGTGAAAAATTTTCTGCCTCCTAATTTTTTTTATTGTTATCTTATGAATATTGAAGCGATTTTCTTGACTACTTCACGCGCACGGCCGCCCTTAGGGAACCATCGGTTAATTTTTCTGAACAGCTTCATGAAGATTCCGTCAATGTAAATGTCGTGAAGTTCCGGAGGAACTGGTAAATATATTTCTTGACTGCCGCCTGTAAGACCCTGCTGGTGGATTGCGTTATTCCATGTGTCAAATATGTCTAAGTTTTCTCCTGACCATAATTTATCTTCAAAAAGAATCGAAGAAAACATCTTCCTGTCAACATCTGAAGAATAATGCAGATAAAATTCAAACGGTGCGCCAAGCAGCTGCTTCGGAAGGATCATTGTGTCTCTGAACTCTCCGAAAATTTTCAAATAATCTTTAACAAAACTTAAAGCATAATCCTGAATAGATTTTGTGATAAATTCGCTGTAATAATCGCGCTCATATTCTTCAAAAATAGGCGATAAAGTATTGCCGTCCTGTTTATAGCCGATAGTCGAAGGGCCTAATTCCATTAAAATATGTTCTCTAAGCACTCCAGTATTTTTGGGCTTGTATGGATAATAACATTCGCACTTGCAGTTATATTTACTCTGTCTTATCTCTGCAAGTTCGCTGTTTACATGAATATAAAAACTGTTCACCGGGAAGCCGAGTATTTTTGAAAGTGCAGTTTCAGGACGGCCGTTATAGCCGACATCAAAAATATAATCGCCGGGCTTAATCATTTCGGCAAAATAAGCACGCAAGGATTTTTTATATTTTTCTAAAAGCGATATATCAACAAATTTTTCGCAGATTAATTTCATGCAGTAGTTATATTCAAATTCGCTATGAAAAAAAGCATCGATTACAAATTTATTTTCTTTCAAAATTTGCACGGCTTCAATTTTGCGTTCTTCCGGTATTATAGGCTCAATCAGTTCGAGCAACCTGCACGGTGTTAAACGGAAAATATTTATGCTTTTTTTGCTTATTGAATATAAGTCTTCAATAGTATCAACATCAAAAAGCAAAGTAGCTATTCTTGATATTCGCAGATAATTAGAACGCGTGCCGGTATGGTTATACATGTCGAACGCTTGTTTAGGTAAAAAACCGTCTCTTGCGACAAAGTGAATTGTCGGGATTTTGCGCTCTCTTGCTATTTTTTCGAGCCAGCGGACTATACCGAGCAAATAAAATCCTACGACATAATAGCCGACATATACAGGTGAACCGTTAAAATCAGAATCCGGGTGAAAAGATTGATAAGGATTGTCGAAAATTTTATTTGCTGCCATTCCTAATAGAGCATTAAAACTTGGAAAATCATTTATCATATTCCGGTAGTCAAATTCTCTGTCGTTATTCAGATATATTTTTGAAAAACTTTTTCCGCTGTAAATTCCCGGATTGTTGCCGCAGAACATATCACTCGAACTTGGTAAATGAGCAGAATTCCAGCCGCACGCCTTTGAATTTTCTACGTCTGATACCCAATTATCGCCGATATGCAAAATACTTTGCCCGTTCTTTAATCCCAAGTCTTTTTTAATGTGATTAAAAAGGGATTTTTGAGATTTTGTCCTTTTCAATTCCGACGAAAGATATAAATTTTGATAGCCTGAATAGCCGTTCTTTTTCAAAATTTCTTTCACGGCCTCGCCGGGCAGATACATATCGGAGCATAAAATAATTTTCTTACCGGATTCTAAAGCTAAATCATAAAGTTCTTTGCCGGTTTTTCGGACTTGGCAGAATTTAAGCTCGAGATGGATTTCAAGCTCTTTGAGACGCGTTAAAGTCTCCGGCGGAATAACTGTCTCTGCGGCGATCTCATCGTAAATTTCATCGAGCGTAATTTCCTCAATGGACGGACGGGTTAAAGCAATTTTCTTTCTGCATTGAGTTTCAGCTTCTATTCTAATCGTTTTGAAATCCACGAATGAAGAACGGTTTTTATTATATTCGTAAGACAAAAAATTAAAAAGGTCTGAAGGCTTCAAAAAAGGACGCTGGATTAATGTTTCGAAAACATCAAAGCTGACGATTTTAATTTCAAGGCTGCAAATTTGACGTTTAATATTCTCATACCAATCAAATGAAGAAGTAAGATTCGTGGTAATGGAATAAAAAATATCTTTATAATCTATAAATTCTCCAGTCTCATTAAATGCTTCACGTATTTGCTTTTCATAAAGATTGTCCTCGGATTTCAATACAATTTGATGATATAGCAGTGAAGCTGCCCATCTTCGCCAATTTTGATAATGATTTTCTACTCGCGAATATTGCTCCGTACTATCAAGAAAGCTCTTCATAATGGACATAGCTGTTGAGATTCCTCTGATATACTGCGGTATGTTTTTCCCTGTAGTAGAAGTCATCGCGCCATTATACTTAAAATAAAAATATAGCCCTCCATGAACATTGCTGACTTTTTGTGCTTTACACCAAAGACCGGAAGAAAACGCGAAATCTTCCCCCATATTTATGCGTCCATATTCTTTTGATAAAGTCTTAAATGTTTCTTTGCAACGATTCCAAAGATCTTTTCGATATAATTTATTCCAGACTACCCACCAGCTGAAACAATTACCTTCCTGCTCCATGAATGCCTCAAGAATGTCATCTCCGGTTAATTCATAATCACGGATTCGGAAAGGATCTAAATTTAGATAATTTTTTGATGCTCCATCGAAATCATAACACCATTCTCCAACGACTATATCTGAATTTGTTTCTTCAGCTTTTTTTAATAATAATCTAAACCAATCAATAGAAATATAATCATCGCTGTCTATAAATGATAAATATTTCCCATGAGCTGTGTCTGCACCGGTGATTCGAGTTTGAAACAGTCCTTGATTTTCTTTATGTTTCAACTTGACTATACGAGAATCTTGTTTGGCATATTTGTCTATAATTTCGCCGGTTTTATCTGTAGAGGCATCGTCAACTAAGATAATTTCTAAATTATCATAAGTCTGGGCGATTATACTTTCAATACAGCGGGAAAGATATTTTTCGCTGTTGTATATTGGAACTACGATTGAAATTAAAGGCGAATTTTCTTGATTTTGAGGAGATTTGTTATTTGTATTATTTTTTTTACGCGTCATTTTATTTCACTCATTTTAGAAATAATTTTTGTGCGCAAAAAATTTTACCCCCCCCCTTGAAACTGTCAATTATTTTTTTTCGGTTATGGCTAAGTTTTTTGATACTCAGGAACTAATTTCTTCAGCAGCGGCAATGCCTCATCAGGATTTCTCAAGGCGTATTCAAGAATAGTATCGAGTTCAGGGTCAATTTGAGCCGGATCTGTTTTTATTTTGCTGACGAAAATTTTAGGATTCAAAGTTCCGTGCACGGAGTTTTCATCGTAAAATAATTCTTCAAAAAGTTTTTCGCCCGGCCTCATTCCTGTGAAAACTATATTAATTTCTTTATAAGGCTCGTAGCCGCAAAGACGGATTAAAAGTTCAGCCATTTCTTTAATGTTCACGGGCTCGCCCATATCCAAGACAAAAAGCTCTCCGCCGTGTCCTAATGCTCCGGCTTGAATAACAAGGCTCACAGCTTCCGGAATTAACATAAAATATCTGCGCATATCCGGATGAGTAACTGTAACAGGGCCGCCTGCTGAAATCTGTTCTTCAAATTTTGGAATTACACTCCCGCGGCTTCCTAAAACATTGCCGAACCTTACGGCCATGAATTTTGTTTCGGGATAATTATGCTGCTCATGTTCAAGAACTTTTTCAGCAAGTCTTTTCGTTGCTCCCATTATGCTCGAAGGATTTACGGCTTTATCTGTCGAAATCATCACCATTCGTTCGGCATTAAATTTTCCTGCGAGGCGCGCTATTGTTCTCGTTCCGAGACCGTTTACTCTCATAGCTTCACGCGGAGAAAGTTCCATTAAAGGCACGTGTTTGTGAGCGGCGGCGTGAAAGACAACTTCGGGCTTAAATTTTTCAAAAATATTTTTCATTGCTGTTTCGTCAGCAACGTCAGCGATAACAGGAGTAACGGAAATTTTCAAATCTAATTTATTCAGTTTCTCCATAAGCAGATAAATCGACTGCTCGCCGTGTCCAAGAACGCAAAGTTCTGAAGGCTCGTTGTGCAGAACCTGATGAACTATTTCACGGCCTATTGAACCGCCCGCACCCGTTATTAAAATTCTTTTGCCTTTAATATAATTCATTGAAGGGTCAAGATTAATTCTTATAGCTTCCCGGCCTAATAAATCTTCTAGTTTTACTTTTCTAAGACGCGAAACTGAAACTTGGCCGCCTGCAAGTTCTCTTAAACTGGGCAAAATTCTAACCTGAACATTCAGCGGCGCAAGAATATTATAAATTTCCCGGATTTTTTTACCGTTATAAACTGAAACAGCAATTAAAACGACTTGAAAATTTTCGCTCTCAACGATTGATTTAATCTGCGTCGTGTCGCCTAACACCATAAGGCCGGAAATTCTCATGCCGATTTTATGAGGGTCATCGTCAATAAAACCTGCCGGATATAATTCATTTTCGTTGCGCATTAAGTCGCGTGCTAAAAAAGCTCCGGCTTCTCCTGCTCCGATTATGAGAGTTTTTAATCTCTGTTTTTTTTGATTACTGTGAAGAGATTTAGTCATGAGCCACGAAAAACGCAGTCCTCCGCATAAAAATAATCCGGCGAAAAATGCTACAGCGAAAGCCACGCGCGAAAATACAGCGATTTTCATGATTAAATTCAGCATCAGGAAAATCATAAACGCAAGGACATAAACCGCCGCGAATTTTACATAATCTTCCGTGCCTGCGTGAAGCCACATCGTTTTATACTGCCCGAAAAATGTAAAAGCCCCGACACATACAGCAGGAAATATCAGAGCGACATAATGCCAATTTCCTAAATGGGCGTAAGTCGGGAAAAGCTGTCCGACCCTTATAGCGTAGCCGAAATAAACAGCAAACGCGAGCAATATAAAATCAAAAAGGGCAACTAAAAAAATTTTGCTTGAAGTTTTCCGCCAATGTTCCTTAATTTTTGCAGATATGCTCATGACTTAAAATTAAAATTTTAGATTAAAGAATTATTTTCTTATTGTTAGCTGCTCCGAGACGGTCAAGTTCGTTTAAGACTCCTGCAGGAGCTACGTCAATTTTAGGTTTGTTTTGTTCTTCAGCGGCTTCTTGAAGACGTTTTCTTGCATCTTCGACAGATTTTTTAATAGCGTCTGTATCGCCCTTAATCCAGAGCATTAAATTATCTGCGGCGGCCTTAAGAGATTTTTCGTCGGGCATTTCTTTAATCGCGCCTAATTCAAGAAGAATTTTATGTTCATCCTTGATAGCTTCGTAAGCGTCCTGCTCGTTAAAAAGTCCTTTCTTATATAAAACGCGGAACATCACGTTAAATTTACTTTTTTGATTTTCCGTTTCAAGCGCGACTTCTTCGAGACGCGAGACTAACATTCCTAAAAGATCTTCAATTCCGATTTGCATAGGCATTTTTTATTAAACTCCTTTAATTTAAGCTGATTTTTTATGATTTTAGCACACGGGAAAACAATTAGGAATTTAGAAATGAAAAAGTTATTTGAGTTGATAAAAATCTACTTAAAAATAAAACTCGTAGAAGCACATACAAACTTCGTACGAGCGGTAACGGATCTGATCCGTTCGATATAAGCGCTAATTATCCTCAACCTTAGAGCTTGCTCGAGGTAGGGATTCTCCACTCCCCGCTTCAGTAGGCTCTAAATATTTAACTTAACGTCTGACTTCTCCCAGATCGTTTTATTTTATTTTTATTTTATTGTAGCAGACGAAATTAAAAAAGAATTATAGAGTCCGAAAAATTTACCGTTTTTCAAATGCTGCAGCTATAAATTTGACATACTCCCCACGCCTAAAGGCGGGGGATTCTAGTATCAACAACAAAT
>CAMVMK010000046.1 GCA_947168585.1 uncultured Fretibacterium sp. | reverse complement strand
TCTCGCCTTCGCTGGCAAAAGCTAATCCGCCCATGAAAGTTATAAAATCTTTGCCCTCTTCGTCATATTCGCGCTGGCTGAGTTCGTGAAGATCAACTAAAATCATTGCGCCGTTATTAATAAATTCATCGCGGAGGTGAAGCTTATCAGTGCTTAGCGTTGTACCGTTATAATTATATATAATTAATTTCCCTGCTGACGCTGAACCTGATGAGCGTGATGAGCGGGATTTTTTTCTTCTGTCGTCTGTATAGCTTTCGTTATCATCGTAATCGTCTTCGTCATTCTCAAAGCCGAAGAATTTCATGATGTTCAAAATAAAACGCCTCCCATAAAAAATTCCGTATTTAATATTATCACATTTTCTTGTTTTTTACTTAGTGATTATTTTTCTTGATTTTTATTTTTTAGAATAGACTCATCCCCTAACCTAACCCACTCGCCATAAATGGCTCTCTTCGGACAAGCCGAATAATTAAATGTCATTCAGACATTTAATCCCCTTATCAGGGGGCACATTATTCTCTCGCACTTGCCTCTCCTGTTAAGGGAAGGTGGCTCACGAAGTGAGACGGAGGGGTTAATGGACAGGTTTAATGTGAACTATTCCCCCTTATCTAAGCAAGTAGGAATTATGAAGCAAGTATGAGTTAGGAGTTAGGAAGTAGGAACGAAAAAACCCTAACCTCTCACCCCTAACCCCTAACTTTTTTAAGACAATACGCTTAAATCTCCGACTTCTGCAAAAAGTTTATTGCACTGTCCAAGCAAAGCAAGTCTATTAGCACGGACTTTTTCGTCTTTGTCCATTACCATAACATCATCAAAAAATTTAGAAACAACGGGCGAAAGTTCCGCGAGCATTTTCGCAATGCCCTCCCAGTCGTAAGCCTCAAGAGCTTTTTTGACGGGCTCGTCAAGTCTCGAAACTTCATCATAAAGATTTTTCTCAGCTTCGACTGTCATTAAAGTTTTATCCGGAGAATTTCCGGTGATTTCTTTTTCGTTCTTTTTCAGGATATTTTTAACTCTCAAAGCTGAACTTACAAGTGCCGTGAACCATTCGTCAGCTTTAACGCCGTTCATTGTCTCTATGAATTTCAAAGCCTGATAAGGAACACTGCCTGCAACGCTGATGCCTAAAGCCGAAAGTTCATGTTCAAAGCCGCGTTCTTTAAGCTGAACGTGAAGACGCTGCTTTATAAATTCTAAAATTTTCGCCTGCGTTGCTTCATCAACTTCATTAATTTCACAGGATTTTTTGACGGCTTCGGTAATGTCAAAATTATATTTCCTTGCAAATAAAATTTCATTGATACAGCGGGCCGCGCGTCTCAATGCGTAAGGATCCTGCGAACCTGTAGGTTCTAACCCGACTTTATGGCAGGCTGTAATAATATGGATACGTTCAGCAAGTCCCAAAATCGCTCCTACATCGTCAGTCGGAGTTTTATCTTGAGCGTTCTGCGGCAGATACTGCTCATAAAGAGCCAAGACAACTCTCGGGTCTTCACCGGCACTTTTTGCATATTCACGTCCCATAACACCCTGAAGGTCTGTAAACTCAAAAACCATACTCGTAACTAAATCAGCCTTTGAAAGATAAGCGGCTCTGTCAACGAGCGAAGCAATATCATTCATGCCGTATTTTTCGCAAAGCCAAAGAGCCAATTTACGCGTGAGCATGACTTTATCGTAAACGCTTCCTAATTTTTCCTGATAAGTTACGCTCTTTAATCTGTCGACATATGACGCTAAAGGAACTTTTCTGTCTTCTTCCCAGAAAAAGGCCGCGTCTTCAAGTCTTGCGCGCAAAACTCTTTCATTGCCCTCACGGATTACTTTAACATTAGGAACTTGGTTGTTGCTGACTCCGACAAAATAATTAGCTAATTTTCCGTTTTTATCTTTGTCGCGGACGGCTAAATATTTCTGATTTTTTTTCATTGAAGTTGTCAAAACTTCTTCGGGGATTTCGAGATAACGTTTATCAAAACTTCCGGCGAAAGGCACAGGATATTCAACTAAATATAAATTTTCTTCCAAGATTTTCGGGTCTAATTCGACTTCATAATTTCCGTCAAATTCCTGCTGTAAATTTGCGATTGCGGATTTCATTTTCTGAAGCCTTTTTTCTTGATCCAAAATTACTTTATTATCATAAAGAACTTCAAGAAATTCTGAAGCATTTTTAACTTCGATAACTTTTCTGCCCATAAATCTATGGCCGCTGGTCTTGCGTCCTGACTCGACATTTCCGAACTTAAACGGGATAATTTTTTCGTCAGCAAGCGCAACTATCCATCGAATAGGACGGGCAAATCTTACGCCGGAATTGTCCCAGTACATACTCTTCGGGAATGTTAAACCTGCGATTAAATTTTTAAGAATTTCCGGCAGAACATCGAGAGTATTTTTGCTCTCCTGCCTGACTTCTGCGGCTATATATTTAACGCCGTTGACTTCGATTTCTTTTAAGTCTTCAACTTTTATCCCTTTGCCTTTAGCAAAACCCTCAGCGGCGCGTGTAGGTTCTCCGTTTCTGTCGTAAGCTGTCGAGATGGGAGGGCCTTTTAACATTTCAACGACTTCAGTTTGAGCCTCGCTAGCGTTAGTGATTAATAAAACAAGTCTGCGCGGAGTTGCGTAAGTTTTAGCGTCCTTAAATTCTATTCTGTTAGCTTTGAAAGATTCTTCAGCGTTTTTCTTCAATGCCTCTAAAGCATCAGGAATAAAACGTGATGGAATTTCTTCAGTTCCGATTTCAAGCAAAATATTTTTAATTGCCATGTTTTTACTCCTCAAAATAATTTCCGGTTTTATTTACAAATTTTTCCATTAACGGGAAGCCCATTTCTTCGCGCTGTTTTCTATAAGCGGCGGCACAGCGGCAGGCGAGGGCTCTAACTCTTGAAATATATCCGGTGCGTTCTGTTACGCTGATAGCGTTTCTTGCGTCAAGTAAATTGAAAGTGTGAGAACTTTTTAAGACGTAATCGTAAGCAGGCAGGACAAAACCTTTATCTAAAATTCTTCCGGCTTCGGCTTCGTACATCTGGAAAAGCTGAAATAACATCTCTGTATCAGCAATTTCAAAATTATAATGAGAGTGCTCGATTTCGCCCTGTAAATGAACATCGCCGTATTTAACATTTCCGGCCCATTCTAAGTCATAAACGCTGTTTACTTTTTGGACGTACATTGCAATTCTTTCAATTCCGTAAGTAATTTCAGACGGAACATTTTCCATGTCGAGGCCGCCAAGCTGTTGGAAATATGTAAATTGAGTGATTTCCATTCCGTCAAGCCAAACTTCCCAGCCTAATCCCCAAGCACCTGTCGAAGGGTTTTCCCAGTCGTCTTCAACAAATCTTATATCATGTTCATTTGGGTCAATGCCTAAACTTGCTAAACTTTCAATATAAAGTTCCTGAATATTCGCAGGAGCGGGCTTTATGATAACTTGATATTGATAATAATGCTGAAGTCTGTTCGGATTTTTTCCGTAACGTCCGTCAGAAGGTCTGCGTGAAGGTTCAACGTAGGCAACTCTCCAAGGCTCGGGGCCTAAAACACGCAAAGCCGTAGCAGGGTTCATTGTTCCTGCTCCGACTTCTAAATCATAAGGCTGTTGAACTACACAACCTTGACGGCTCCAAAAGTTTTCAAGCCTAAAATAAATTTCCTGAAAATTCAAAGTGTAATTTCTCCTTTGTAATAAAAATTATTATCCGCCGATTTTTTTAAGCAGACAGATTAAAGCGAACAAACCTAACCCGCTAATGAAAAGATGAGCCCATAAAAATATGCTGATCGAGTCTAACTTTGAAGCTATGGAATGTAAATCTCTTCTTATTTCGTTAAAGCTGTCGCGCATTTTATAAAAATCTCCTTTAATATCGTCATTTTTTGATTTTAATTCATCGATATTTTTGTTAAGAATTTTCTCAAGAGAACGCGTATTTTCGGAGATTTGTTCCCGAAATTTTATTTCTTCCCTCAAATATTTTAGGCTCGTTTCAAATTCTTCACGGGTTACAAAATTTTGACTTTCTAAACTCATCCCTAACTCCTAACTATTTTTGCTTTTTTGCCGCTAACTGAGTGCGTCCTCCAAGATACGGAATAGGGTCAACTTTAGCGTTATTAACACGAACTTCAAAATGTAAGTGATTAGCCGTTGAGCGTCCTGTAGAGCCGACTGCGCCGATAACTTGACCCTGCATAATTCTTTGTCCCTCTTTTACAGAAACGCTTGAGCAGTGAGCATAAAAACTTTGAAGCCCGCCGCCGTGGTCAAGCATAACGAAATTCCCGTAACCTCTGAAGCCCGGCGTTGAGTTATTACCGGTTCTTGTTACTACTCCGTTTTTAGCCGCTCTAATCGGAGTTCCGGCAGGCATAGGAATATCAATTCCTTCATGTTTACGTTTGCCGCGCATACCGAAAAATGACGATACTTTGCCTTCAACAGGCCACATCATTTTTCCGCCTAAATTTCTTAAATTAAGAGTGTAGTTATTACTCTTAGGCAGACTGTTAAAATTGTAATAAGACAAATAATCCGGCGTTGTTCCGAATACGTGGTCTAAATCCGCTACAGTCGGGGCTTTAGGAGCGGCCTTTTCAGGAACTCTGACGACTTCAACTTTATCGCCGACGATTAATAATCTCATCGGGCCTTGTGAAGCGTTGCCGTTCGGTGAAAGAACTATAATCGGCTCTGTTGCCGGAGCAGCTGCTTTTTTCTTGGAAGTTTCTCTTAAATCCTTATCGGGCTTGGCCATTTTTGTTATAGCGTCTTTCGGCGATTCAACTTTCATATCCGTAATAATATCCGGGAATTTCGGATTAAATTTCGCTGTGCTTGACGGAAGACTTGCAGTTTTATTTTTAGGCGCAGGGGCTTCGATTTTAGGAGCGTCTGTAACTCTCATTAAATCTTCTAATTGAGCCTGTAACTGAGCACTTTCTTTAGGGTCAATAATAGTTTTTTCCATAGGCGTAACGTGGCCTGAAGCGTGCGGGGCAATTTGAGCCTCAAGTTTTGCTTTTTCTTTCTTGGCCTCGACTTTTTTCTCATGTTCGTCAGCGATTTTATTAGCGGCGGCGGCACTCGTTACAGGCACTAAGGCTGTAGGTTTCCATGCTCCGTTATTCTGCCATATCGCAAGCAGGTCAGCTTGATTAGCAGGAAGATAAATTGAAGTACCAGCTTTTATATCAGCAGAATTTTCAATATTGTTAGCCCATAGAACATCAGGCACTGAAATATTATGAAGCATACAATATTTATCGAGGTCTATAAATCCCTTAGTTAAATCTTCCGTAAAAGTTAAAGTCTCCCATTTAGCAGCGTCTGCAACAGCAGCAAAAATTAATGTAAATAATAACCCTATCCCAAAAATTTTTTTCATTATTATGTCTTTCCTCTCCTCTCTAAAATTTTTCTAAACTCTTTCAGTTACTACTCTGAAACCTTCCTTAGCAAGTTCGCGGCGGATTGTTTCAATTTGTTCAGCGTCCCTTGTTTCGAGGGCTAATTTTAAGAAACAGGAGTTTATAGCCATATTAGTATCGCCGTGGTCATAATAAACTGAAACGACATTCGCTCCGCACCGTGCAATAATTTCAGAGACCTGCTGAAGCTGGCCGGGTTTGTCGACAAGTTCAATAGTTAAATTCACGTTGCGCCCCGTCATCATAAGGCCGCGTGTTATAACACGTGAAAGAATATTAACATCAATATTTCCGCCCGATACAACGCAGACAGTTTTTTTATTTTCAATCGGAAGTTTGTTGAACATTGCCGCCGCTACAGGAACAGCCCCCGCGCCTTCAGCGATTAATTTCTGTTTTTCGATTAAAGCCAGGATAGCCGCAGCGATTTCGTCTTCAGATACGCAGACAATATCGTCAACATATTTTGAAATTATCTCGAAAGTATTTTCGCCGGGGTTTTTTACAGCAATTCCGTCAGCAAAAGTCGAGACATTTTCAAGGACTTCACGCTGATTATCCTTGAAAGAATTAAACATTGACGGAGCACCGGAAGCCTGAACTCCATAAACTTTTACATCGGGCTTTAGAGATTTTACGGCAAAAGAAACTCCTGAAATTAATCCGCCTCCGCCTATCGGAACAACTACAGCTTCAACGTCTTCAAGCTGGTCTAAAATTTCAAGTCCTATAGTAGCCTGTCCGGCAATTACGCAGTCATCATCATAAGGGTGAATAAAAGTTGCTCCTGTTTCGTTTACTATTTCGACTGCCCTGTCGTGAGCGTCATCGTAAGCACCTTTTACGAGTTCGATATTTGCTCCGAGCCTGCGGGTGCTTTCAACTTTCATGACGGGCGCACTGTCCGGCATACAGATAGTAGCTTTAATTCCCTTACGGCTTGCGGACATTGCCACACCCTGAGCGTGATTTCCGGCTGAACATGCAACAATGCCTTTAGATTTTTCTTCGTCAGAAAGCTGAGAAATTTTATAATAAGCTCCCCGTAACTTGAAACTTCCGGTTACCTGCAAATTTTCAGTTTTAAGATATAAATTATGCGTCTCACTCAGCAGAGGCGCGGCGATTAAATCAGTTTTTCTTGCACATTCTCTAAGTATGTAAGCTGCGTGATAAACTTTGTCGAGCGTCAGCATTTTATTTTTTTAACTCTCCTGTTCCCTTTTTCATAATAAATCATCACACCCCGAAAAATAATTAAATAGTATACAGCAAAACACGCAAAAAAAACGCAAAAAAATGATTTTTTCATGAAATTTATAAAATTTTTTAGAATTTTCTTTTCTCTATGTTAAAATTTTACTTACAATTAATCCACGAAAAAATTTTTTTATTCAGGAGGTATAGACTTCAAAATGAAAGGCTATGCAATGTTAAAAATCGGCCAAGCCGGTTGGATTGAAAAAGAACGTCCAGCGTGCGGACCTCTTGACGCTATCATCAAACCTCTTGCTCTATCCCCCTGCACCAGCGATGTTCATACAGTTTGGGAAGGCGCGATCGGCGACAGACATAACATGATTTTAGGCCACGAAGGCTGCGGAGTTGTTGATGAAGTCGGCTCGCTCGTCAAAGATTTCAAAAAAGGCGATAGAGTAATGGTAGCGGCTATCACTCCCGACTGGAGCTCACTCGAAGCTCAGGCAGGTTTCGGCCAGCACTCCGGCGGTATGCTTGCGGGCTGGAAGTTCTCGAACTTCAAAGACGGAGTTTTCGGTGAATATTTCCACGTCAATGACGCTGACGGAAACTTAGCTCATCTTCCCGACTCAATTTCACCCGAAGAAGCCTGCATGTTATCGGACATGGTTCCTACAGGTTTCCACGCTGCTGAACTTGCTGACGTTCAGTTCGGCGACACAGTCCTTGTAATAGGCATAGGCCCTGTCGGTCTTATGGCTGTAGCTGGAGCGAATTTACACGGAGCAAGCAGAATTATCTGCGTAGGAACTCGTAAAGTTTGCCGCGAAGCAGCAGCTTTCTACGGAGCAACAGATTTCATCGGCTACAAAGACGGCAGCATTGACGAACAAGTCATGAAACTCACCGACAATAAGGGCGTTGATAAAGTTCTTATCGCAGGCGGCGGAGTTGAAACTTTTGAACCCGCAGTAAAATGCTTAAAATCAGGCGGAAGAATCGGCAGCGTCAATTATCTCGGAAGCGGCGAGTACGTTACAATCCCGAGAGCCGAATGGGGCTGCGGCATGGCCAATAAAGTTATTGCCGGAGGACTTATGCCCGGCGGAAGACTCAGACTTGAAAAACTCAGCAGCTTAGTAGCATGCGGAAAACTCAACGTCAAGAAACTTATCACTCACCCGTTCACAGGCTTTGAACACGTTGAAGACGCTTTGATGCTCATGAAAAATAAACCTGCGGATTTAATTAAGCCGGTCGTAAAAATCGCTGACTAATTAATTTTAGAATGAAAATTCTTATAGTATCGGGTTTTCTCGGTGCTGGTAAGACAACATTTATAAAAGAACTGACTGCTCATTTAGATAAATCTTTGCGTTTCGTAATTCTTGAAAACGACTACGGCGAGACTAATCTTGACAGTCAGTTTTTGTCTGAAAAAACAGGCGCGGACATTTGGGACTTAACTGAAGGCTGTGCCTGCTGCACCATGAAACAGGATTTTATTTCGACTTTAATAACGATTGAGAGCAGCTTAAGCCCGGAACTTTTAATCTTCGAGCCGAGCGGAGTCGCTAAACTCGGTGATTTAATCGGGAACATAAAAAAATTAAATTACGATAGATTTGAAATTCTTTCGCCGGTTGTAATTTTTTCGCCGTTAAATTATTTCGAGTATCTCAAAGATAAAGACTATAAAGAAATTTACGAAGAGCAAATTAAAAACGCCGGACAAATTTTATTTTCAAAGACCAAAAATTTAAGCGAAGAATATATCAATGACATTGCCGGAAAAATTAAAAAAATTTCGCCTGACTCAAAAATTTTGATTCACGGTTACGAAAATCAATCTCAAGAATGGTGGCAGGATTTAATAACAAATTCTTCATCAAAAGATTTTGAAATTCATGAACACGATCACGAGCATGAGCATGAAAATTTGCCGTCTGAATTAACATTAATACCCGGAGAATTTAATTCTTACGGTGAACTTACGAGAGTTTTATATTATCTTTTATTTGGAAATTTCGGGAAAATCGTACGAGCTAAAGGCGTGTTAAAAATTCACGGTGAATGGATCCGCTTTGAAGCTTCTGACGGCCGTTTTGAAATTTCAAGCTGTGAAAATCCTTCAATAATTTCAGCCTGCGTTTTAATCGGCAAAGATATTCAAGAAGAATTAGCTGAAAAATATTTCCATGCTAAAAAACATTATCACGAACATCATCACCATTAAAAAAATTAGGAGTGAGAAAATCTCACCCCTAACCCCTCACTTTTTTTACGGTAAAGGATAATGGTCCCAAATAGGAATTCCTAAGAAAAATCCTGCTTTCCATTGCTCAGAGCCGTACATAACAGCAAGTTTAATATCAAATAAATTATTAGGAAAGTTCACAGCAAGGCCGACCTCCCACGGAGCGTCAATTTTTTTCCACTCTTTATCCATAGCATAGCCCATACTTGCAAAAACTTCTCCGAAAAGAACTCCCAAAGCACTGCGCGATAAAATTTTTCTAACGGCTACATTCGTCCAAGCCATTCGCTCTGCTCTAATCGGGTGCCTTGCAACTGAATATAATTCTTCGGCCGCTCCTAAATAAACGGCGTGGCTTCGTCTGTTCATATCGCCCTCCGCAAAGCCTACTCTAAAATAAGTCCTCCAGTTTTCAGAAACTTCAAGAGGCTTAAAATAATTAAGTCTATAAACAATTTCATCGAAGTCCGGCCACCAGGCGTTAATTTTCCATGAATAACCTTTTGTAGGGTCGCTTGGAATGTCAAGAGTATCATATTCAGCTGAAAATGTCAGTCCGCCTGAATCTGTAGCGTCCTTGCCTGAAATAGCGTCCCCGTTGACGTGTTCATAACCGTAGCCTATTCCGACATTGACATCGCCCCAAGTAAATAAACGGCTTGCTCCGGCGGCGTATCTGTCCCACTCCGGCGTGCCGTCTCCTTCGGGCTGCCAGTCCTGCATGGAAAAATTAATCTGCCAGGCGTTCATAGGCTGAGGGGCTGTCTGATAAGAAAGGTCAAGCCCGACTTTTTCGCCGAGTTTTACAACGCCGATTAAAGAGTCATATTCCGAGAAAATTCCCCGCGCTTCGCCTTTGAGGTACAGCCACCTGTTAGGGTGCAAATTAGTTGTGTAACCTGAAATTCCTGTTTTGAGTTCCGGCGACTGTCTTACGTCAACTCGTACTAAAACATCGCCCGATTCAGTGCGGCCAAGCTGATAATCTGCAAGTTCAACGCCAGGAGCAGTAGATAATTTTTCTAAATGTTCATCAATTTCTTTAGTGTCGACTTTATGGCCTACCCACCTTAACATTCTTTTGCGGACAAGTTCTGACATTTTCGGCGGCAGACCGTGAATTTCAACATCTCCAACAATGTCAGTTACTTTTCTTTGGTTCTGCCACGTGTAAAGAGCCGGACCTTTAGCAGATAATTTTTTAATCTCGTCAATTTTTAACTCAGCTGCCTCGCGCCCTAAGTTAATAATTTCTTCGGGGTCGCCTGCTTCCAACATTCCGAGCCCTGAAACCTGCGGCCTTAATAAAACATCAGCGGCTTTTTTTTCTTCGTCAGTAGTCTTGCGCATTAAAATAGTTAATGACTGGGCGATTACGTCCATATAAGAGCCTACAGGCGTTGTGTTGAGTTCGTCTGAAATATCGACAGCAACGACAGGAAAACCCGGGAATAATTCTTTAGCTGTATAAACGGGTAAATTTGAAACTACTCCGCCGTCAACTAATAAATGGTCTTCAATCTGCCAAGGCTCGAACAACATAGGAATTGACATTGAAGCACGCATAGCCGCCGCTAAATTTCCTTCTCTTAAAACAACTTTTTCACCTGTATTAATATCCGTAGCGACTGCAGCATAAGGAATAGGAAGATGATAAAAATCCGTCTCGCTGACGTGGCGCATTAACTGTGAAAAATAAGTGTAAAGTTTATCGCCCGTCAAAAGTCCTTTAGGTCCGCGCTGTCCTTTGCTTTTTTTATAAGTAAAAGCGGGAATTGTGGTAGTTTTTGCCCGTCTGTCGTTGCCGGTGTTTACGAACATAGGGCCGGTGTTTTCGGACAATAACGCAGGCAGGTCTAATTTTCTTAAAATCTCGTGCATTTCTTGAGTAGAATATCCGCTGGCACGTAAAGCCCCCATTAAAGCCCCCATGCTTGTTCCGACTATGCCTAAAATTTCAACGCCGTTTTCTTCAAGTGTTTCTATAACGCCTAAGTGAGCAAAACCCTTAGTGCCGCCGCCCGATAACGCTAAAACTACTCCGGCTTCAGATTTAGCGGGATTAAGAACGAAAGTTAATAAGATAATGATAGAACAAAAAATTTTTTTCATTTTGAAAATCAAAAAAGAGCCAACCCGCTGTGGCGGGCTAACTCCTAACTCCTACTTGCCTTTATAAATTTTATTCGATTTTGAATGACAAGACCAGCGAGAGTCTTCCGTTAGGTGTCAATGTGAACGGGAGAGTAAAACTCTTCATGTCGTTAGTTTCACGGGCAACGTTGCTGATATTGTCTCCGAAAATAATTTGCGGCGGTGTTACGTCAACTGTTCCAAGTGCGCTTTGAACGAGAGCGCGTCCGCCTATCATGTTAGAAAGTTCGCCGATAACGCTCATTGAAACATCGTTGCCAATCTCCGGCAAAATCATTCCGCCCGACATAGCGTGAATTATATTGCCGAAACCGTCTTTGTCTAACATTATATTGACTGTTCCGCGTGAGCCTGCGCCCACAACGCCGATAATTGCAACAGTGCAAATGTTTTGAACTTTCACGCCTTGGGCGACTTTCGCTTTGTCGAGGGAGATATTAAGCCCTACCTCGCGCCCTACCGAAAGAACAGCCGACGCAAAACTGTTCACAAGAGCGACAAGTTTATCCATACCGGCCATTTAATTAAATCCCCTCCTGAAAATTTTATACAAAAACTTAAAATTGATTTTGCCGCTTATTATAACTTATTCGCGCTTCTTTTCAAAAGGAAGTGAAAATTTTTTTTAACTCCTACTTCCTACTTAAAAATAAGTTCTCCTGCTTTAACGTCGACATTAATTTTAGCTTTTTCGCGAATACCTCCGGCAATTAAGGCGCGAGCTAATTTTGTTTCAACGTTGTGAGTTATATAACGCTTCAAAGGCCGGGCACCGTATACGGGGTCATAACCTGATTCAGCTATAAAACTTAATGCCTCGTCAGTGAAATTTAATTCTATTTGTCTATCCGCAAGTCTTTCCGAAAGACGGCCAAGTAAAATTTTCACGATTTCTTTTACTTCGTCCTGCGTCAAAGGCTTAAAGAAAACTATATCGTCAACTCTGTTCAAAAATTCCGGCCTGAAATGTTCGCGCAAAGCCTGCATAACTTCTTCGCGGGCAGAAAGCGAGATTATTCCGCCGACAATCCCATCAAGTAAAGCCTGAGAGCCTATATTGCTTGTCATAATTATTACAGTGTTCTTAAAGTCAACGACATGG
Organism: uncultured Fretibacterium sp.; assembly: GCA_947168585.1. Classification (GTDB taxonomy): domain Bacteria; phylum Synergistota; class Synergistia; order Synergistales; family Aminobacteriaceae; genus JAFUXM01. The sequence continues at coordinate 4,730 of CAMVMK010000046.1, read as the reverse complement.
CCGTGAGAATCTGTAATTCTTCCGTCATCAAGAACCTGAAGCAAAATATTAAAGACATCGGGGTGAGCCTTTTCAATCTCATCGAATAAAATAACGCTGTAAGGTCTGCGCCTGACTGCTTCAGTTAATTGTCCGCCCTCGTCATAGCCTACGTATCCGGGAGGAGCTCCGACTAAACGCGAGACTGAATGTTTTTCCATGTATTCGCTCATGTCGATACGGATTAAATTTTCCTCGCTGTCGAATAATGCTTCTGCTAAAGTTCTCGCTAATTCAGTTTTTCCTACTCCCGTAGGCCCTAAGAAAATAAATGAACCTATAGGGCGTTTAGGGTCTTTAATGCCGCTTCTTGCGCGTAAAACAGCGTCAGCAACTAATTGAACTGCCTCGTCTTGGCCTACTACTCTTTTATGTAAAATTTCGTCAAGTTTCAATAATTTTTCGCGTTCGCCCTCTAATAATCTCGTAACAGGAATACCTGTCCATTTGCTTACGATGTCGGCGATTTCGTCTTCTGTAACTTCTTCACGGAGGAGTTTTTTCTCGTTTTTGTTGGGCTCTGATTCGGCTTTTACTTTTTCTTTAGCGACTAAAACTTTTTCGAGTTCAGCTAATTTTCCGTAACGAAGTTCAGCGGCTTTGCTTAAATCGTAATTACGTTCAGCTTTTTCAATTTCGGCTTTTATGTTATCAATTTGAGCGCGTAAATCTCTAATGCCGGAAATTGCTTGCTTTTCTGCTTCATATTGAGCGCGTAAAGTATTAGCTTCTGTCCTTGCTTCTTGAAGTTCTTTTTGAAGAGCCGCGAGCCTTTCTTTGCTTGCGTCATCTTCTTCGTGCTTCAAAGCTGCTTCTTCGATTTCAAGCTGTAAAACTTTTCTTGAGGCCGCGTCAAGTTCCGTAGGCTGGCTGTCAATTTCAGTTCTGAGCATTGCGCAGGCTTCATCAACTAAATCAATAGCTTTATCGGGCAAAAATCTATCCGTGATATATCTATTAGAAAGCACAGCGGCGGCAACGAGAGCATTATCGCGGATAACAACGCCGTGATGAATTTGAAGTTTTTCGCTGATACCGCGCAAAATTGAAATAGTATCTTCAACGCTCGGCTGTTCAACGTCAACGGGCTGAAATCTTCTTGCAAGAGCCGCGTCTTTTTCGATATATTTTCTGTATTCGTCAACAGTTGTTGCGCCGATACAGTGAAGTTCGCCTCTCGCTAACATAGGCTTCAACATATTTCCGGCATCAACGGCACCTTCAGCAGCTCCCGCGCCCACGATAGTATGAAGTTCATCGATAAATAATAAAATTCTTCCGTCAGAGTTTTTAATTTCGTTGAGGACGGCTTTCAATCTTTCTTCAAATTCGCCGCGATATTTAGCCCCGGCAACGAGCGAGCCCATATCAAGAGCAAAAACAGTTCTGTCTTTCAAGCCTTCCGGGACATCTCCGCGAACAATTCTTTGAGCAAGACCCTCGACTATTGCAGTTTTACCTACGCCGGGATCGCCGATTAAGACGGGATTATTTTTAGTTTTCCTCGATAAAATTCTAATTACCCGTCTAATTTCGTCATCACGTCCGATAACGGGGTCTAATTTTCCGTTTTTAGCGGCCTGAACTAAATCGCGGCCGTATTTTTCGAGAGCCTCATAAGTTGCTTCGGGGTCAGCACTTTGAACGCGCTGAGAGCCTCTGACTTCGGTCAAGACTTTCAAAAATTTTTCTTCAGTAATTCCGAATTTTTTTAGAGATTTTGAGATATTAATCATCGCTAAAAATAAATGTTCTACTGAAATATATTCGTCTTTAAGATTTTTAGCGAACTCGTTAGCTTTCGTGAAAACGTTTTCAAGTCTGTTAGTGATGTAAATTTTTCCTTTTTCGACTCCGCTTCCTGTAACGCGAGGAATTTTAGCTAATTCTTCTTCTATAGAATTTTCAAGAGAATTAATATTAATATCCATTCGTTTTAAGAGCTGCGGAATTAGTCCCTCGCCGTCATTGACGAGAGCAAGCAGTAAATGTTCCGCGTCAACTTGCTGATGATTATATTCTGACGCTGTAGCTTGAGCCTTTTCTAATGCTTCCTGACTTTTTGTAGTTAATTTATTCAAGTCCATAATAAAATTCACTTCCTTAAAAAAATTTTTATTTTTTATATTTAACTAAACTTGACGAATTATAGAATGACTTAAAAATTTTGCAAGAGATTTTTTAATTTTTTATTTTCCGTTCTTCTGATTGTCTCTCTGTCAAAAATTATTTGCATGTTTTATTCCCTGCCTTACATTTTTAGCTGAATAAGTATATAATTACTTTCAATAAATAAATTTCTTGTAAAAAAGTCCGGGAATTTATTTTTTTCAACTACATTTTCAACTACAAAAATTCTAAAAATTTTTTCTCGTCATCAAGTTTTATAGCGCGTCTAAAAAAAATTTCGGAACTTCACGTAAAAATAAAAACATTAGATTTTATAAAGCTGTCGTAATATAATCCCTGAGAATATTTTATGAGGAGTTTGAAAATTTTGGGACAAATCCAAATTATCGTTGAGGGCATGACTGCCAGCGGAAAATCAACGATTGTTAATTTACTTTCCGAACGTCTCGGCTTCAAAATTATGCCGGAAGAATTTAGAGATCCGTTAGATTTATTAAGCCGTTTCCATCACGAATCACGCTGGGCGTTCCCTATGCAGTTAAATTTTTTAGTTACGAGGTTCGCTCAATATCTCTGCGCTTCAGAAGAAAACGATTACATTCTTGACCGCAGTATTTTCGGCGATAAAGTTTACGCAATGCTTTATTACCGCAAAGGTTTTTTTAAGGATAGCCAGTTAGGGTGCTATTTGACGCTTTATGATTCACTTTTGCGTTACGTCAAAAATCCGAAATTATTAATTTTAGTCAAGTGTCCTTTTGAAGAAATCATGAGAAGAATTAAAGACCGAGGCCGTCAGGACGAAATAGACGCGGGCGAAGAATATTGGCGGAATCTTTATGACGCTTACACGCCTTTTCTTGATTTTGTAAAATCCGAAATTAACGGCGAATTAAATTATATTGAACTTGATTTATCTGACCCGAGTTTTATTAACACGCCTGAAAGAGTCAATAAATTTCTTGATGAAGTTAAAAAATTTTTCCCGGAAAGAAATTTTAATTAAAAATGAAAGTCAGAGATTTATTAAGTTACATTGACACTTTCGCGCCGTGGTCTTTAGCTGAAGACTGGGACAACCCGGGCTTAATCGTCGGCAGCCGAAAAGCTGAAGTAAACCGCGTAGGAATTTGTCTCGATGCTATCCCCGAAGCCGTTATCGAAGCGAGCAAAAAAAATTGCGATGTTTTACTCTGTCATCACCCGTTAATATTCAGGCCGATTAAAAAAATTAATATCGATGTTAATCCCGGCAAAACTATTAACGAGGCTTTGACGAGAAAAATTAATATCGTTGCCGCCCACACTAACTGGGACAAAGCTGACGAGGGCGTGAACGCAACTCTCGCAAAACTTATAGGGCTTGAAGACTGCCGGCCTTTAGACGAGTACGGAGTTATCGGTAAACTTCCGAAAGAATTAGAGTCAGAAAAATTTTTTGAGCGTGTAAAAAATTCTTGGAAATTATCGCGGATAGATTTATATTCTGACGAAATCCCTGAAAAAATTTCCAGTGTTGCTTTATGCGGAGGCAGCGGCGCAGAATTTTGGAGAGCCGCAAAACTTCACGAAGCCGACATTTATTTAACAGCCGACATGAAATATCATGAACTCATTGACGCAACCCGTGAGGGACTTTCAATCGGACTTTGCGATCACGGCGAAATGGAACGCGCTTCACTTTCAAAACTTGCGGAAAAAATTTCAGCTTGCGGAGTTGAAACTTTTATTTTTGATGTCAATGCTCTGTTTAAGCCTTTAAGACTTTAATTTTAATTTTTAATCATGATAGAATAATTTTTGGAGAGGCTTCCTAATGTTAGAAGTTTTAACTTAGGAATGAGACTTGCACGGGGACTTCCCGGAGTCTGAAAAAATTTCAGACGAAAGGAGGTGTTTAGTGTGAAAAAGTTATTTGAGATTTACTTAAAAATAAGGCTCGTAAAGTCTATCACGGAACTTGTACGAGCGGTGGCGGATCTAATCCGCGCCATTAAACACTAATCGTTCTCAACCAAAAGACACTGTCTGAGGTGGGGAACCCAACCCCCGCTTCAACAGGTCTTTTTTACGTCCGACCTCTCCCGGACATTTTTATTTTAATATTTTATCATGATAGAATAATTTTTGGAGAGGCTTCCTAATGTTAGAAGTTTTAACTTAGGAATGAGGCTTAACACGGGGACTCCCGTAGCCTGAAAAAAATCAGGTGAAAGGAGGTGATAACGTGAAAAAGTTATTTGAGATTTACTTAAAAATAAAGCTCGTAAAGTCTTACACGGAACTTGTACGAGCGGTGGCGGATCTCGTCCGCGCCATATCACGTCAATAATCTTCGCAAAGGCTTATGTCTGATGCGGGGATTGCGACCCTGACTTCAGCTAAGCCTTTAATCTTTGTCCGACCTCTCCCGGACATTTTTATTTTAATATTTTATCATGTTCTTAAATAAGGAGAAAAATTTAACATGAAAAAAAGAGTTTTAAGCGCAATGCGTCCGACCGGGCCTTTACATCTTGGACATATGGCCGGAGCCTTGAGCAATTTTGTAAAATTACAGA
>CAMVMK010000045.1 GCA_947168585.1 uncultured Fretibacterium sp. | reverse complement strand
TCAAAGATTGGCTTGCGGATCAAAATCAAGAAAATTTATCTCGAATTTTTCAGAAGCCCGGACAATTTATATTAACGCCTGAACAGTCAGGAATAAAATTTGATAATTCTCGAAAAACAGATTTACGCGATTATATAGCACGGCGCGGAGCAAGCGGAAGTGTTTTATATTGCCGTGAAGGAAATTTTACGGCGAATTTTTCTGACACTGGAAAAAAAATTATTTTGAATAAAAAGACACTTACAGAAGAATCAGTAGCGGCGGCTTTACAGCTTGCAAATCAAAAATGGGGAGCAACTCAAATCAATGGAAACGCCGAATATAAGGAGCTTTGCGTAAAAGCTGCTGTGAAATACGGTTTGAAAATTTCAAATCCCGATTTAGCGGCAGAAGTCGAACGGCGCAGAAATTTATTAAAGCCGATTACGATTGAAGAAATTTCAAAATTAAATTTAATCGAAAATCCTCAAATCTATGTAAACCCCCGAAAAGATAATCAGCATTACACAGGAAAAATAATTCACGTTGATGAAAAACGCGGTTATTGCGTTCAGTTATCAGGCCAAAAAACTCTATTCGTTCATAAACTTGAAAATCTTGAACGTCAGCCGTTGCAAGAAGAAACTCTGAAAATTTCATATTCAGATGAAAATCATCAAGCAAAAATTCAAAACACTGAAATTCGACGGAAAGGCCGAAGCCTATAAAAAATTTTTGCCTGTAAATAAGTAAATAAGTAAAATTTCATTTCAAGAAAAATATAAAACATACATAAAATAATAAAAATATAATTTATATATTAAATATAGAACACTATAAAATTATATATTATTCAATTAAAATATTTATTATTACTATGATAATATTGTATATATTAAATCTTTATTTTCCTTTCATAAAAATTTCTAAAAAATTATGAAATTTATTAAATTAAAAAATTTTCATGACGAACAAATTTTAATTTTTAATAAACTTTGAATTAAATTTTTTATTGAAAAAATAATAAAAATATATAATCTATTTTAGATATAAAAATTCTTGAAAAAATCTTTTTTTATTATATAATATATCTAATTTATAAGAAATATATTATATGGAGATGATAAAAATAATTCGTATAGCTTTAGCAAATCAAAAAGGCGGAGTTGGAAAAACGACTACAAGTCTTTGCTTAGCAAATGAATTAAAAAGTCGGGGCTTCAACGTTCTATTTATCGATACTGATGCTCAATGCAACAGCACTAAATTTTTTGAAGCAAAAACACAGGGAGTAGCTACAATTCTCGATATTTTCTGCGGAGATGAACCTGCAATTAACTGTATTCAACACACTTCTAAAGGCGACATAATTGCTTCTGATAAGTTACTATCCGATGCTGAAAATATGGTTAAAGTCGATGAAAGACGCTTCAGGCATTTGAAACGCTCTTTGAAATCGATTGAAGGAAAATATGATTTTGTGGTAATTGATACGCCTCCTGCTATCGGTGTCGCGTTGAAGAATGTTCTTGCAACGGTTGATTATGTCATTATTCCTGTTGAAGAATCTGGCTGGGCGTTAGACGGCTTAATGGATTTTGCCGAAGCTATCGAACTCGCAAGAGAAAATAATGAAAATCTCAAAATAATGGGAATTTTGACAGTAAAATCAAAAGAAAGAACCCGAAAATCAAAAAGAATAAGCGAACTTGCGGAAACTCTCGCAGAAAAATTAAAAACAAAATGTTTTCAGACAAAAATCCGTGAAAGTGTAGCTTGTACCGAAGCATTAACAGAATATTATGTGCCGTTAAACGAATACGCACCCGAAAGTTCAACCGCTCAAGATTATAAAAATTTTACTGATGAAATGTTAGGAGAAATTTCAAATGGCTAAAGGAAACTACACAAATAAAGCAGCTCAAAGTGTTGCCGAATTTCAAAACGAAAAAGAAAATACACCTGCTATTACCACCATAAAAGGCAAAAGCGGCAGACCGTCAAAAGGTGAAGTTCATAAAATTTCACTTGCCATCCCAATTGAATTATATGAGGGCGCAGAATTCGGCTCATATTTTTTCAAAGGGAACATCACAGCATACATTAACAATTTAATCCGTAAAGATTTAGAAAAAAATCTTGATAAATACAAAGAATTTAAGAAGATGATGGAAAGTTTCAGTGAAAATCTATAGATATAAATTTTAAGAGCATGTTCAGTATCTCTAAATAAATTATCCTTTAATGTATTTGTAATGTATTTGGAATGAAAAGAAAAAATTTCAAATTTTCAATAAAGAAGCTGAACATGCTCTAAGACATAAAAAAATTCTTTACAAAAATTAAAGCCGAACTCTTCGCTTCGCAACATCATCAATTTCTGCTTCCACAGGTACAAATAAATCATATTGAGCATAATATAAAAATTCACAGCTGTAACTTGATAAACCGTAACGATTTTTCAAACATACTAATTCAATTTTTCGAGGATTTTCATTTTTTGCCTGACGAACTGCCTCACGTTTTTGTTTTAATTTTTTCTCCCCATCAAAAATTTCGCTATTCATAACTTTCAACTGCAAGCCCCAAATTACGTCCGCCGTATATTCAATTCCTCCACTCTCTTTGAAACTTTCAAAATCGACAGGAGTTAAATAGTTTGCACGATTTAGCGACGAAATTAAAATAACAACAAGATCGTTGTCAACCTGAAGTTTTTTGAAAGCTCGTACATGTCCGTCAACAGCGTCTTTCGCCGACTGTCGAATATCCACAGGTCGAACAATTTGAAGATAGTCAACTACAACGACAGGACGGACTCCGGTCTGAGATATGTAATTCTGAACTGTGTTAGTTATAGTTTCGATTGTAGTATCGAATCCACACTCAATTATTGCTTCATTAGTGGCAATACTGCTATAATTTTCTATCGCACGCCTTACAGAATCCGTTAGATAGCCCTCTCGGATTTTTATCGCGCTAACCGCCGTCTCAAGATTTTCACGAGCCGTCATTCTGGAGATACCTTTACTAACAAGCTCAAACTCTGACTGTTCCAAAGAAAAATATAATACATGGTCGCCAGCTTCTGAAAGCTGATCGGCAAGTTGTCCAACAAAAGTCGTTTTTCCGAGACTCGACACCGCTCCCAAAACATAAAGTCCGGGATAAAGACTCATTTTTTCGTCTAAATTACTATAACCTGTCTTTCGATAGCGATACCCACTGAATCTATCTATATCGCTCTTGAACTTTTGCATTAAATATTCTCCTACAAACCCTACAAGTGTTTTTTCAGCCTCGACATTTGAATATAAGTTTTGGACATCAACAAAGCCTGATGAATTATTATTCACTTTCTGAACAGAATCCACAGAGGGTACATAATGAACATACGGCGTTACAGTCCTCAAAGCCAAGCCTAAAGTCATTGCTCCATAAGTTTGCGCTCCGTGTCGTTCGTCCCATTTCGGTCTCATAAGCCCAGACTGACGAAACATTCTATCCATTCGCAATTCATCGCAATTCGTCCAATAAGCTAAATGGCTACACAGTGCTAAATCTGCCCGGCTATGGTCGCCCCCGTAACCAGATAAATCACCTCGACAAAGCAAAAAAATTTCACGCCCACGCTGAGAGTTAAACATTCTCTCCCACAATTCGTTATCCGTAACCCCAAAATTAAAAACCTCATTTGACGTGCGTAGAGTGGTCAAATTTGAATTTTTACTCTCTTCGACATGTAAATACTTGTCGTAAATTTTTCGAGCCTCCTGCGTTCGATTTTCGATAGTCTTCGCTTCGCCTCCGCTTAGGGGTGGAAAAGTGCCATTAAAAACGTTCCCCGTAACCGTGAAAAACCGCCCACTATCGTAGATTTCAAGGCCAATTTCATCATTTCGGCGACGTGAGCCAAAGTCCGAAAGCCTACCTGATAGCTTACACAGAATATGGAGTCCCTTACCCGAAGGCGAATATTCCGTATAGGAGTTCATTAAATTCACGATTTCAGAAGCAAAAGGCTTTAGGCTTCCGTCCTCCAAAACGACGTTATCGAGATCGATACCGCAGTAGCCGTTCCCAAACTCGAAACCGACACCGCCCGATTTGCCCGCTATCAGTCCGGAGCGTTCAGCGTAGCTCATAGCCTCGTCAAATGTCCCCCAAGTCGCGGGGTCATTAGCTTTCGCCCCTGTCCCGTCGTGAGGGTTAATCGGTCGTTTATCAGCCTTGCCTTTTTTATCGTTCCAGACAAGCCGATACGCGACCCACTGCGACAATTTCTTTAACTCTTCAAGTTGCTTAGGAAAATTCAAAGCGAAAAACTCCTTTCTGAAAATTTTTGATTCCACAGGGGGTGGACAACGATTGCGCTGCTATATATTTTCTGTGTTACTTACCCTAACTGTGTTTCTCTTCGAGTGTTCTTATTTTTTGGGGGGAGACAGCCGACGCATGGAGATAACGGAGGGCGGCGCTGTGGGGCCCCCGATATATTACATGTATAGCATGTAATACATGAAGGTTTTTTCGCTGTCTTCGTACCCCCTTGTGCCCGTTGGCTTTATCCCCGATTTTTTCGGCTTTCAAAATGGCACTTTTCCACCCCTATGATGGCACTTTTCCACCCCTAAAATGGCACTTTTCCACCCCTATGATGGCACTTTTCCACCCGTCTGTATTTTTACTTAGTCATTCAGATTTTTGAAAAAGCGTTAACGTTTTATTTATAACGAACGTAATTTTTATTTTTGCGAATGTCTTGCCTTCTTTCTCTTCTTCAAAGCCTGTTATGAGTCCCTCTCCGATCCAGAAACTGAGAATTTCTTTAGTCCTATCCCGAATGCGTTTTTTTGTTTTGAGATCAGCGTCTTCAAGTCCGAGATATTCGTAGATAGTTTCGTAGCGTATGACAGGCTTGATGTTACTGTGTGGGTTTTTCATACTCGTTATTTGTCGGAGTAGATAGCCCTTAAGCATTATGTTTTCTTGCGTGTTATTGATTGGAGCATTCAGCATTTCAATATTTGTTCTGCTGATTTGATTTATTCCTTTGGCGTAATCGTAGAGCGGAGAATTTCTGAATAAATGAATACAGTCGACAACTTCTTGTCCGTTGAGTCTTATGTTTTTTTGAGATATTCTCTCACATGGGAGAAGATGGCCACTATATTCGTCTTCTTCTCTCCAGCCTGCTTTTACTTCAGCAGAAGCGTTGATTTCAATAGTGGTATTCATTAGTTTATCAATGCTACGTAGAATTTCTTCTCGAATAGTTGGTGTGATCTCTACGTTTTTCTTATTTCCTGAAAGCACTTGGAATATCATTTTAGGTGTTATAAATTCGTTTCCTGCTTCGTATAGAGAAGACGCTGCGCTTAAAATTTCTCTGTCGAATGGATTAAGCCATTTTTCGCTTGGAATTGAAACGCCTTTCTTTTTCATTTCGTTGAAGTCTATAGAAGCAATGGTGCGAATTTCGTTTTTCTTATTGTTACCTACCCATATTTCAGCTTCGTTAGCTGGATAAAATTTGGGATTATCTTTCGTGTTAAAAACTTTAGTTTCAAGTTTAGTAGTTCCGGATGTAAAGTTTTTAGCTTTTCGTGTTGTTGCCTTTATAATCTCATTGTGTTCAAGTGAATTATCTTGTGTGCTATCCTCGAAAATTGTAACTAATTGTTTTTTAACGTTGTCTAAAATCGTTTTTTTATTTTTAACACCTTCATTGATGAGTTCACATGCTTTTTTGAATCCTTCCATATCTTTTTCTTTTAAGATATTAAGGAATCTCTTAAAATTAGATTGCAGATGAACTCTTAGAACATTGTCATCAAATAGAGTGAATTCAGCATCAGAAGGCGTATCTTTGAATTCTGGGGTGTTCTTTTTGATAAATTTTCGATATTCATCTTCAAAAGAAAAATCTTCAACGAGAAGAGCATAGATAGTGATATGCAGTGGTATATCGTGTTCAAGTAAGTCAAGTATTGTGTTTGTGTTTTTTGCAAAAAATTCAAACGTTAGTTCTCTTGCGCGGTCTTCAGCATCATCTTTAGCTTTTTTTTGTTGGTCTTTCAAAGAACGATATTCTTGCTCAGCTTCGAGAAAAATTTTTTCGATTTCTTTTTCTTCGGTTGAGAGAGAGCGTTTTTGTATTTTTGCGATTTGATTAACTTTATCTAATTTTGCGTGAGCGTTGTCTCTTTTATCTGAAGTTTCCTTCAGTTTTTTTGAGAAAAAATCGTTGATTTTCTTGTTTTCGATTTCTTGAAACTCGAAAAATTTTTGATTAAATTTCAGTATTTCCATAATGCTTTAGTTAGTTATTATTAACTCCATGTAATGCAACATATTCATCAAGAATATTATTTACGAGTTCGGAAACGCTTGACCTTTGACCAGTTTCAAGTTGACGTAATCCGCAGATGCGGTTTAACTCTGTGAAAGTTGAAGGTTTTATTTTGAGAGTGTAGCTTTTGCTTTTTATTTCTCTGTCTAAAACCTTTGGTCTTCCCATTTTCTTCTTGTCTTTTTCCATAATAAATAAAAATCTCCTTTCACTTACATAATTTTATCAGTATAAATAAAATTATAATATTTAATTCTATTAAAGTCAATTATTAAATTTTAGTATTATAAAAAGTATATTAATAATAACGACTTTTGAATATAAGTTATGAGTATGGATTTATCGTTGTAAATACAGCTATATGTATGTGTACTCAAAACTGCTCAGTTTTAAGCATGGTAAAATCACGTAAAGTTGCTTCTTATCTGTATTTTATATGAATGATATATAATAAACATAAATCTTAAGAAAGGAGTTGAAAAAATGGAAAATCTTGAACAACGATGGGAAAGTTTAACGCTTGCGGATGATTTCTTGTTCGGCAAAATAATGAGTGATCCGAAGTTATGTGCTGAAATGCTCCGGCGAATTTTTCCTGACCTCGATATAGGAGAAATCAAAATTATTGAAACTCAAAAGACACTCAAGCACGCTCTTCATATTAGGGGTGTACGCTTCGATATTTTAACTACTGCGGCTCGAAATATTTTTGACATCGAAGCTCAAAACCGCAAATTAAAAGATTGGTATAAAAGGCCGAGAGCCTATCAAATAGTGATCGGATATGATTCTTTGAACAAAAAGTCTTTGAAAAAATCCGGCTCTTATGAAGACTTGCCAAACACTTATGTGATTTTCATCTGTACTTTCGATTTATTTGGTAAGGGCAGGCACATTTACAGTTTCAGAAATTTTTGCGCCGAAGATAAGGAAATAGAACTTAACGATGGAGCTTATACGATTTTCCTAAACACGAAAGGAAAATTAAATGACGTAAGTCCCGGACTGAAAAATTTTTTGAATTATGTGGGTAATGGAAAGGTAGTTGATAATGATTCTTTTGTAAAAATTTTAGACGAAAAAGTTACAGAAGCCAAAAATAATACTAAATGGAGGAACGAATATATGTTATTACTGACAAGAGAAGACGAAAAATTCGCTGAAGGTATTCAATCGGCAAACGAGCGTGTTGCAGCAGATATGCTTAGAGAAAGTTATCCTCTGAAAGCAATCACAAAAATTAGCCAGTTACCTGAGGATGAAATTCTTAATATCGCTGCGACTCTTGGTTTATCCGTTTAAAAATATTTTTAGAACATGTCTTCACAAAGAATTAAATCTACGTGAACTGTGTCTAAAAATGTCTTCAAAATATAGCAAAAAAACGAAATGAGGTAGGCTTTTTAGTTTCTTAGAGCCTGTTGAGTATCTCGAAATTATTCTTTATCCATAAGGTTTTATGAAAAACTTCGATATAAACGATTTTTCATGGCACGGACAGAAAAAATTTCAAATTTTCAAAAAAGAATCTAAACAGGCTCTAAGCCGATTAACCTCTGCATTGTCAAAAAGATTTGCCGCAGCCGTCCCAGCCGTCAACGCTGCAAGCAACAGCTATAACACAAACTTTTTCATCTCGAAATTTCACGCTCCCTTCGTACCAAAAGCGAAAGACATGATAAGCCAATGCCTATGCCAACGAAGCCGTTACAGCCGCCTCCGCTTCCCGCCGTGCCTGAATTATCAGCCGGGTGAATTGTGTATTCCCAAATCGCAATATCGCTGTCGTCCGAATTTTCCATATCGCCTTTGGTATAAGCAAGCAAGATAAAATCAGTATCAGCTGTTATGCCTTCGCCTAATGTTATCGGACCTGTGTATTTCAAATTTGGTTCAGCGTCAGTATCGGAAGTTGAAACGCAGTAGTATATCTCGCGCCCTTCAGCGTCTGCGCTTAGTGTTATTGTCTGCGGACCGTTATATTCGCCGTCTATTAACGAAGCTGACGGAACGGGCAAATCTGTTATGCCGGCTTGATAGACACAACCTGTTACAGAGTTTTCAAGTCCTTCGTCAAGTGTTGCGCCATTAGGCAGCGAAACTTTTCCATTCGATACCCATATCATTGGCTCAATTGGGAGCGAATCCGTACTCTCATTCAGTACCACCCAATCGCTTGTATCGTCATTTGGATCCTCATGGACATAATACGTGGTTTCCTCGTCCCACGTTATAGTTGTGTCTTCTGACGTGCCGTCCAAGTAATAAACCTTTACTGTTGTGGGCAGGTATGCCTCTATCGCGCCGTGCTCGACAAAAACATCTGGAACTTCCCCAATGCCTATAATAATCTTGCCGCTTGCTTCAGCTGCCACGGCTGCCGCTGGAGTTTCAGCCGAAGCAATACTGACAGTAGATACAGTAGGGACAGTTGTTTCATTATTATAGAGTGTATCCTGCGCCCTAAGCCAGGCCAAAGTTACCTCAGGATAGTGGTTCATACCAATGTTATGGGCATTGGCAGCGAACGTCAGGAGCTGGCTGAGACCGCTTGTTCCATGAAGTTCTTTTTGATAGTCCGACACTGCATAAGTCAGCAGAAATTCCATTAAAATTGGCATATCCGTCCGAAGCAGTTTTTCTTTTTCAGATGCTCCAAGGTTTAGCGGCACGAAGCATTTACTGTCATCAAGCCACCGTATAGCTTTCTTGATGTAGTATTCTTTGTATTTCCATTTAGGCTCGTTCCATTTCCGCAGTGGATAAATTATCAGCTCGACAAGTTCTATCCACTTGTTAATTCCGGCTTTTTCCCAAAATGATTTAAGGTTATCCCCGAAGGCTTTTGTTTCTTGGGTTGTGCTGCCATAGAGAATTGACATACAATCACGCAATGCGCCTTGTATGTTTTCGTCAAGAAGATAGCCCATATTGAGGTTGTTCGCGCCCTTTTCGTTGTAGCGTTCACGGGTCAAAGCTGTCCATTCACACAAATTATTGACAAATTCGTCAAGAAAATCATCCATGTACATTTTTTCTCCCTCGCGTAAAAGGAGATTTGTACGCAGCCACCTGAGATCAAGTCCATGAACGGAGAAATCATCATTAAAAGCGAAGTTATTGTTTACCAATACAAGCTGCTCTAACATTTTTTCGTATATTTTAACGTAGTCAGCTGTATCAGTTTTGTAAAACTCGTTATCATACTTGTTTCCGTCATTTCCTTTGACTATTGACGCAGCCTCTGAGCCGGGAAGGTAGTGGTCTACGCCGTAGCGTTTGAACTTCATGAAGCCCGGCGCAACTCTTGGTACTATATCATTTCTGTTGATGACGCTGTGAATACAGTCGTAGTTTGAACCGCTCTTCTCTGCTGTATCCCAGCCGCCCATTGGTGCCTCAATGCAATATGCAAATACTTTGTTGCCTTTTGAAACATACTCATCTACCAAGCGTTTGGCAGTGAGATTAGTCGTTGCTCCTGCCCGCGAATAACCTGCTATCCAAAAAACAACTTTGCCGCTGTCAACATCGGAATTCAAATCTTTTAGTGAGATATATTTCTTAATTTCGGAAAAGACGATCTGAGCTGCCGTGGAAAAGCCCTTTGCCTCACCGTTGTTCTCCTGTTCCGTGCCAAGTGTTACGTTGCTTGTCCATTCTCTTTCGTAATTTGAACCGCGAATAGCAACGGTAATTAAGTTGCGACCGTCTTTAAGGCTCTTTTTCCCGATAGTTACGCCTATGCTGTCGGTCTGAGGACGGATTGTGTTATAGTGATTTACGTGAATGTCCGTTTCAGCAACGCCGATGGCTTTCATGTAAGCGTGTATATTTTTGTTCTTGCTGGAATAATCAGCGTCAGGTCCTGTCGCGCCCTCGTTTGAATAGAAACCTGCCATTGCCAGACAGAGTGAAGCAGTTGCGATGTGGTTATTGTAAACATAGGGATCTTCCGCGAAAAAGCCCTCCGAGAAAAAGAACGTTGCAGGAATGTCCTTCAACACGTTGTTAATTGCTACTTCTGACGGAAATAAAAAAACGTCTTTGAGCAAGTCGTATTTATCACCGCTTGCAGTAGTGTATCCGTCCGTAATTGTTTCCGCGCATACAGCCTGAGCCGTAAAAAGCAGAGCCAGAGATAAAGCGATAAAAATTTTTCGTTTCATATATAAATTTCTCCTTTGAATTATTCACTCGAAAAGCACCGCCGCAATGGATTAATTAACGGCGGTGTTTCTCAAAACTCAGAGTGCTTTGCGTTTTGAAATCAGAACTGATAACGCAAGCGCAAGGGCGAATGCGCTGAGACCAATTTCACAGCCGCCGCCTGAACCGCTGATTGTTTCCGATGACGGCTCGGAAGCTAACGGAAATTCAAGTTCTTCATCTCCCGCAGTTACGATCAAGATCAAATCTCCGCCGTTTTTCAGTTCTTCGGGGGAAATTACTGCGTAAACCTCCGCGCTTTCTTCGTTGTCAAAATAATATGAGTCGGAATCATAAGAGTATGTAAATTCTTCCCCGTCATCGTCCTTTAATGTCTGCAAAAGTTCTATTGATACATCTCCAAGCGCAGAATCTCCGGCGTAATCCAGCAGAAATTCAACTTCGACATCATCGCTCTGTGCAATTATGTAGTCATAAAGAGCTCTCGAGTCATCATAATATGCCCATTCACCGTCTTCATTGTCTGTAAGTGATGCAGATTTTGCGCTTGATTTCCATAAACGCCGCCTTGTTTTGAAGTTTGAAGCGTTGAGTTTTTTGCCGCTGCCGCCGCTCATCGTGTTTTCAACTTCTTTCAGCGTTCTGACAGGTATCATGGCATAGCCCGTATTATTTCCGCCTGGAACATCAACACTCCATGCCTCGTGAACTTCATTGACTTTGTTGTCGGGGTCAATTTCTGCCCACAAAAGATAATTATCAGATTTCAAGTTACTTGGAACAGTCCAAGTGAAATTAGCGTAGGTTTTGTTACTTTCAGAGCCAGTAGTCCATGCCGACAGTCCGTTTATTGTAACTTCGCTGATTTTTTGCAGCTTTGAGAGATCCTTTCTGTCCGAGTAAGCTATATATGACAGCCTCACCGTAAAAGCAGGAACATTCACAAAACTTGCGTTGTATATAGGCAATGAAATGTCGTAAGTCTTGCCGGATTCAAAGAACGGGTTTGTCATTGTATCCTTGCCGCTGTCCTTATAAATTGCTCCGCGCATTTCAGTAGCTCTAAGCATATCAGTATTGACTTTCCATTTTCCTCCCAAGAGCGTAAATTTATTTGGAAGAACAAACGAAGGGTCGGGCTTTTGATTATAAATTGATTCGCGCCATAACAACGGAGGCACTGAACCGCCCGAAGAAAGATCTACTGCAAACGCTAATTTCAAAAGTCCTTGAGGATTTGAATACGCTTGGAACGTTGTACCGTATGTTACATCCTCAATACTGCCTGCAAGAGCTTCTTTTGAAGGATCCGGGAATTTTACCGAAAGAGCATCGCCCTTTGTATAAGTCTTTGTCAATGACTTTGTGTTAGACGTATTGTATTTATAAGCTGCTCCAAAATGCGCCGATACTCCTGTTGCTCCGAGTTTAGCGTTGCCGTACATATACGTGAAATCAAATCCGCCTCCGACGCTTATATCACGGTTAGTTGTTTCACCTTTTGTGATTGATTTATCGAGGTTAAGCGTGTACTCAAGTTCAGTCGGGCCGAATTTTCGTGTAACAGTTTCAGAGAGTATTTTAGAATTTGGGTTATTTAGATCCGTAATGGCATTCAAAGTTGTAGGATAAGAAAATAAATTTCCTTCCTCGTGCTTTGCGTTGTAACTTTCCAAATCTCCCTGATAAAGTCCGGGCTGTTCAGTCATGGTTACGCTGTACTGCATCTTTTGGAGTTTACTGACGTCCATTGACGTTTTTACAGCTGTTTTATACCATTCGGGAACAGGATCTATCGGATAACTCCAGACATGATATTTTGTCTGATACGCCATTAAACTGTCTTTTCTTCCTGACCCCATGCTGATTGTAGTTTTCGTGGTGTCAGAATTTTTTTCGAGTTCAGAGCTTGCCCATTTTCCTGAAAAATTCGCCTGAGCCTGCACCATGAAGCTGTGTTTAAGCGGGAATTTATCGTCAATGCCAGGCACAAAAGGTATTCCGGCAGAATATGAGAAAGTTCCGTCAAGTTTTATATCGGTTTGGTGGCTTGAACTTGAAGAAATATCCTTTTGATTTTGAGCCGATGTTGAACGGACATATTTAACCTGTGTTGCCGGTACAAAGCTGATATTCGCGAGTTTAGCTTTTCCGTCTTTTTCCCACGGAAGCGGAATATAATCGACATGATACGGGGGAGCTTGAATTATTGTCGTTGGAACTTGATTGTCGACAGTTACGGAATGAACGGGATTTTTCAGAAAAATTCCGTCTCCCTTGAAATCGCCAGCTCCAAGACCGACTGAAAACTTATTATTAATTGTTTTGACAACGACATTTTCAAAGCTAAGCGAGTTATTTTTATAGACAGGGTAAACAACTTTTACCCAGCGATTCCTCGCATAATCTATATAACTTGAGCAGCTTACGGCTATGCTGTAGCACGGTCTGTTAGTTTCAGCATTTGTCATTCCCGTGAAATTTCCAGCAGTCATTTGAAAAGCCTGGTCGGTGAAGCAGTGCAGACCTAAGAGTGCGCGCCCGTTTGTACGATTAAAACTATTGTTAAGTTCTTTGAGATTTTCTTCCGTGTTATCGGAATAAAAATTTCCCAAATTAGCAATCTCTTTATCGCGTTTCATCTTCACTTTATTGTCTTTGCTGGAATCGAGCCGCCATAAATCGAGACATGAACTCCAAGTGCCGCGTTGTATCGTATCAGTGAGAAGCGCATTGCTGGTAAATATTGTCGAAAAATTAATTTTCAGAATTGCAAGCTCGGATTTTCCATCACCATCGACATCAGCAGCTACAGCCCTGAGATTTCCAAGGCTGGAAAGATTATATTTTGACGATTCATTTGTTGTGCTTGAACTTGTTACGCTGACTGCTACATTATCGCCCTCAATGAATTTTCGCTCGTTTGAGTTCCATTTATAAATTCTGACATGAAGGCTTCCGCACGCGTTTCTCAATTCGCTTCTGCCGTGTAAGTCGGGTATGTCCTCGTTGTAGCCCTTATAAACGGCTGCAATTTCGCTGCGTCCGTCTCCGTCAAAATCGCCTACTGCTACGTCTCCGGCTGCCTTCTGGAACCATTCATCACGATCCTTATTAGTGTTATTGTCAACAGTGTTGCTGTTGATAATTTTAGAATCGACTAATGTGTTTACCTTCAGGGTTGAGCCTTCCCACGTTACCTGATAAACGGAAAGGAAAAATCCCCAAGCGTCTGGAGCGTTATGAATTAAGGCGATTTCATTCGGTGAACCGTCATTGTTCAAATCACCGACAGCTATTTTTGCCAATGAAGATTTCGTAGTGTTTGCAGAACCGTAAACATGGGTATAGCCTTCTGTCTTAATTGAGCTGGTGCCTTTCTTGCCCGGTGCAGGCCTTGCGCTTATTTTAGGAACGCTGTAAAAATCCAAAATAGCAGTACGAGAAGAGAAGCTTTCCACCCATTCGACGCCGGCAAAAATTTCCTTGTCGCTTCCAGGAGCGAATATGCCTCCTTTGAAGTCGCTCACATCTTTATCATATAACATTTCGCCAACAGTACTTTCAGTGGATTTCGCTGAAGCTCCGCCTACGACACTTTTATCCATAATGTCAAATACCAGAGCGTCATAGGTTGGTGATGAGTTTGAGACAAGGCCATTGATGACAAAAAGAGGCGGAACGCTTGAATCAAAATAGTTAGCCGAAATTGCAGGATGAAGTCCGCTTAAAGCCCTCGTGCCTTTCGGGAACATATCAACAAACGCGCCGCTTTGCCCGTTATACGCACCGTTGCCGCCCTCTCCGCGTTTTAATAAGACAACTTCTGCCTCTGGTTTATTATCTTCACCGAAAGCGACATAAGAACATTCCAAGCCTTGAGCGTCATGGTCATGAGTAACTATAAAAAGCGAGTCTTTTTTAAGCACACGCGGAGCTCCTGTTGCCGACATGACATCATCGACAGCAGAAAGAGCCTTGCCATTCAGGGACGCGGCCTCTGCGAAAATTCCTGATAACAGGAAAATCGCGAGGCCAACGGAAATAAATCTTGAATATTTTAATTTCATGAAAGAAATTTCCTCCCAAAATTACCTGTAAGACGCGGTGCCGTTTTTGTTGAGCGTAATCTCCGAGACTTTGAAAAGATCAAAACCGTACCACTCGTCATAAGTCCCGTCGGCAAATTCCGCGCGTATGTCCCAATAACGTGCTTCGTCCCAAGGGCTAAACACGATGTCAATTTCTTGATTATGCTTAAGTACATAATCGCCGAGTTCGTCTTCAGCACGCCATCTTGAAGCACCCGTGGGGCTGAGAAGCACGCTGACGATTGTTTCGCCTGTGCGGTTTACGAGTGTAAAATCCTGATCAACGACTACCTGAGCTGCCTGAGAAGTTCCGGCTGTCATTACTGAGTACAGGACAAACGCCGCAAGCACAAGAAGAAAACGTGAGAACTTTAATTTTCTATGGTTCATAAAAAATCCTCCTTAAATAAATGTATAAATTTGTGAAAAACATATTAAAAAAAGACGCATAATAGGCACGCCTGTTTTTTACGGGAACAAGATTGGGACTGCAAAATATGAAAATTGCTTTTTGAACGCGAAAACGATCCTTTTGTGTCAAAGGCCGGAAAGTTATGTTTTTTCATATACGTATAGAAGTTCAAGTTGCTGTACATTTTTTAGTTTTTGCCAAAATGTTTATTTTTAAGAAATTCACCAAGCTGTTATTAACACTGACTTCAAACGATAAATTTTTTTGCTCAAAAATTTCTCTGAAGCGTTGCCGCATATATTTTGGTCATTTGCATTTTATGTCTATTTTTCAATTACTGCTCCTTTTTTCTTAACTCTCAAATTTCGTAGAGTCTGCAACTCATTGAAAATTTTTTCATTTCGTTCGCACAGACTTATTCTGCGTCCCCGAAGTAAGAATTTTGACTGCAAATAAAGCTGTTGAGCTTGTTCATATTCGCGTGTTTCAATTTCATACTGGGATGGACATAGCGATTGAGAGTTATATTCACATTGGCGTGTCCTAAAATTTCGCTTAATGACTTGATGTCAAAGCCCAATTCTACACACCTCGTGGCGAAGGTATGACGAAGTGCGTGAAAATTAATTTTCTCTACACCGCATTTTTTCAGGACACTCTTAAAACGGTTTTCCATTGTTCGAGGTTCGACAAATTTATTTTTTAAGCCGCTTAGAACGTAAGCGTCCGTAACGTAAGCATTTTTAAGATAAGTCAAGAGTTCGTCAGGTATCGGAATTTTACGGATTGAGCTGGGACTTTTAGGTTCACCGATTTCAATAGCCGTCTTTTTCTCCGAGTTATCGTCTAAATTATTGAGTCGTTGCATAGTTCTTTGCACATAAAATTCTTTGTCCGCAAAAGAGAAGTCGCTCCATTTCAACGCGCAAAGCTCCCCTATCCGAAGTCCTGTGAATAACGATAGCAAAATCCCAAGCGCGGTGAGGTCAAAATGATTTTTTAAGTAGCGGAGAATTTTATTTTCTTCCACGATAGTCAAAATTCTAATTTGTCTTTGCCTCAACGGAATTTCTACAACATTAGGAATATAGTTGACTTCATAACCTCTAAGCAAAGCAAAACGGCGAATACTTTTCATTCTTGAAAGAATGTCCGAAACGGTTTTAGGCGCAAGTTTTCGGCCTTGCTGTTCTTCAGTTAAAAGTTTTCTGCTGAATGAAATAATATTTTCGTTGCTGATTTCATTTAACTTGAAACTTCCGAACGCCGGAATTATATAATTTTTAAGCTGTCCCATATATTTAACGATTGTCGACTTCTTGCGGATCGGTTTTAATTCTTCAAGCCATTGACAGGCGACATTTTCAAAAGTCGGACTTTTTGCCTGAATTGCCTTTTTTATTTGAATTTTATCGCGGTCAATTCTGCTGAGTGCTTCGGCCTTTTTTTGCTTGACTTCTAAATAAGATTTCCCAAAAACATAGCCATATACGGCTTTATTCCCGTCCCGTGCCTTAATATAGCGGCCTTCCCAGCGTCCGTCTTTCCTCTTAAAAATATTCTCGCCTTTTCTCGGCATAACTAAAAACCTCCTGACTAAAATGTTTGACTATGAATTAATAAAATTTTCCTGAAAACTATGATTAAATCTTGAAAAAATCGTTAAAAAAATTCGTGAAGTCTTGAAAAATTAAGCATTATTGCGTAAAATTGTACGCACATTTTTATGTTTATAACCTTTCGTAGAGTTGCAGACACTGCGAAAGATAGTTCTTGTAAAAATATCAGTAACAACAAGGCTTTATAACACTTCGATATTTGCGTCCTTTTGTTATGATAAAATGACGCACCGTAGTAAAACGGCACGCCAAATTAAAATGGAATGTGCTTTACTGAACATTATCTCTATTTTTCATGCAACCACCTCCTTGACGGCTAAAATTTCTCCGAACATTAGAATTTTTTGATTCAATAATCTTTATCTTCGTGAATTGCTGTCCATACCTCAGACGGCAAACTAAG
>CAMVMK010000044.1 GCA_947168585.1 uncultured Fretibacterium sp. | reverse complement strand
GCAGATAGGCGCGATGTTCATGTGGCTTAATATATTATGACGACACTGTCTAGTATAACACCATGATTTTTAAGGAGAGGAGAAAATGAACAAGTACAGCTTGACATTCACGCTTCAAGATAAAAAAATAATTTTCAATCTCTCCGGCAAAGTCGACACGATGAACATTCCAGACTTACAGGCAGATTTTGAAGTGATACGGCAAAAATGCCTGAACGGCAGCGTAGTTTTCGACTGTAACGAATTAACTTATATATCGAGTGCCGGACTTCGTTTTTTTGCACGTCCATAAACACGAAAAAGAAAAAATCACGCTGATAAATGTTGCTCCTGAAGTTTATGAACGTTTCGAGATGACAGGTTTCACAGAGTTTTTTGACGTTTATAAAGTGCCAAGAGAAATTTCAAGCAGTGAAGTTCAAAAGGTCAGTAACAGCGGCGGTGTTGAAGTCTTTAGCACGAGTGAAGATTTATTGCTGAAAGTTTATCCAGACGGCACAAAAATAAAAGATATTGAATTTGAGCGGAAAATAAGCCACGCGGCGTTTGCTTACGGCATACCTACGTTAATATCTTACGACATAGTGAAATATCAAGGAAGATACGGCCTGCTGTACGAGAATTTAAGAGTAAAGACTGTAGCAGAGGTAATGAACGGCAAAGAAAAATATTACGCTTCGGCTATGGGAAAACTATTAAAGCAAATTCATTCATTCGAGCCGAATATTGCAGAATTTCCGAGAGTTTCAGACTTAAATAGAAGTTTCGTTCAAGGAATGAAAGAATATTTAACGGCTGTAGAAATTAACTCGCTGATGGATTTAATTAATTCCATTCATGAAGCAGATACAATGCTTTATTATTGCTTTAATCCTGAGAGTATTTTTGTCCAGAACGAAGAATTATTTTTAATTAACATGACGAATATAAGGATAGGTAATCCTTTATTTGATTTTGCGCGTGCTTACAGGCCGTACCAAAAGAGGCCGGACTTTTGGAAAAATATGTTACATTCTTATTTCGGCACAGGAAATATAAAGAAGAAAGAAAGAACGATAGAGGCGGCTTCGTTATTAGGTGTGGCGTTTCAACCTGCGGCGCATAAATATTTCAGAGGTAAGGAAATGGACAAAGAAAAAATAACTCACGCGCTGGAAATTGCGAGGCGCGAGTTATTTCCTAACATTAAGCAGATAGCTGCTCTCTTTGCTCAATATCGCTGATTAGTAATTTCGTCTAAATAGTCAGCCCAGAACTGCATCATTTTTTGCCGTTCTGGTAAATATTCGGCGTGGTTATAAGCCGCTCTAACTGAATTTCTTTCAGCATGAGCAAGCTGTCGCTCTATAACATCAGGAGGCCAGCCCATTTCGTTAAGCCGTGTACTGGCCATTCCGCGAAAACCATGAGCGGTCATTTGTTCATTTGAATATCCCATAGAACGCAAAGCGACCCGCACTGTGTTTTCACTCATCGGCCTGCCGTCCATACGAGCTGAAGGAAAAAGCCAGCGTCCTTTGCCTGTCAAATCTCGAAGAAAAATTAAAACTTCAATTGCCTGAGTTGCAAGCGGTACAATATGAACACGTTTCATTTTCATTTTTTCTGCAGGAATTCGCCATTCACGGTTTTCAAAATCAATCTCGTTCCATTCAGCGTGGCGAATTTCGCCCGGTCTGCAAAAAGTCAGAGCAGAAAATTTCAAAGCACAGCGGACAACGGCGTGTGGATAGGCATTTATATTTTTCATGAGTAGCGCAATATCAGACGGTTTTGTTAATGTTGCCATATGTTTTGAATTTCGAGTTTTCAAAGCCCCCTTTAATCCTGCTGTCGGGTCGTTTTCAGCTCTGTCGGTTGCTATAGCATAGCGGAAAATTTGACCGATAAGCACTTTAACGCGTGCTGCTGTTTCTAAAGTGCCGCGAGCTTCAATTTTTCTGCATAAATTCAAAACAGTGCCTGATGTAATTTCATTCACAGGCATATTTTTCAATTCAGGTAAAATATATCGATTTAAGCGTAGATTAACCGTTCGTAAGTAAGACGCTTTTTTATCATTCATTCGTTTTTCAAGCCATTCAGCCGCAATTTCACCGAATATAAATTTTTCTTTTTTCAGTTCAGGATTAAAAAGTCTTACTCGTTCTTCGGCGGCTTTAATTCGAGCTTCTTTTAAGCCAAGTGCCGGATAGCTTCCTATATGTTTGCGTTTTTCTTTGCCGTTGACTTTGACGCGGCAAATCCAATATTTCGCTCCATTCGGATGAATTTCAAGAAGTAATCCGCGCCCGTCCGAAAGCGAGAATCGCTTTTCTTTCGGTTTAACCTGCCTAATTTGCAGTTCTGTCAGTGCCATAACTAAATTTACTCTCCTAAAGTGTATGATTCAAAAATAATTATATAATTTCATACATTCTTTCATACACTTTCAGGTGTTTTATAAGATTTCATAAAAAATGGCTCCACAACCAGGACTCGAACCTGGAACCTAGTGATTAACAGTCACCCGCTCTGCCGATTGAGCTATTGTGGAACGCAACAAAATGAATTTTATAATTAAGTTTTAATTTTGTCAACTCTTAAGTGAACTACTTCATCTTATAGAAGCGGGAGTCTTCTTGTGAGTTATGATAAAATTATAAAATATAAAAATCATGAAAAATAAATTAATTATTAAAAATCTTTATGACGAACTTTCTTGCATGCTTGACGGCATGAAATTTTCTGCACCGGTTTCTGTCGTTTATAATCCTTTAAGATATGCTGCTGAAGGAGTCGAAAAATATTTGCATTATTCCGAAGGAAATAAGCGCGTTGTTTTTTTAGGAATGAATCCAGGCCCTTGGGGAATGGCGCAGACCGGAGTTCCGTTCGGAGAAGTCGAATCCGTTAAAAATTTTTTAGGCATTAAAAATATTCACGTAACTTCGCCTGAAAATGAACACGAATTATATAAAGTTCGAGGCCTTGACTGTCAGCGTTCAGAAGTCAGTGGCAGAAGACTTTGGGCTTTATTCGCTGGAAAATTCGGAACAGCTGAAAAATTTTTCGCCTCTCATTTCGTTTTGAATTATTGTCCGTTATTATTTTTAGCAGAAAGCGGAGAAAATAGAGTCCGAAATTTAACGCCCGATAAATTAAAAAAATCCGAGCGTGAAATTTTGTTCGCGGCCTGTGATAAAAATCTAAGCGGAATTATAAAAATTTTGAAGCCTGAATTTGTTATCGGGATTGGAAATTTTGCTTATGAAAGAGCTTTAGAAGCACTCGACGGTTTAGATGTTAAAATCTCAAAAATTTTGCATCCGAGTCCTGCTTCGCCTCAAAGTAATAAAGACTGGGATAAAAAAGTTTCGCTTCAATTACTAGAGTCAGGAGTTTGGAAAAAATAATGAACTACGAAAATAAAAATGATTTTATCCGAGTCCGGGCTTTAGTTTCAGGCCGTGTTCAACATGTCGGTTTCAGATATTGGACATGTGAGCAGGCTGAAAAACTCGGACTTACGGGGAGTGTTGAAAATCTTTCAGACGGAAGCGTTGAAGTTTTTTTTCAAGGCAGACCCGACCGGATCTCGGAAATGAAATTAAAATTAAAACGGGGTTCGCCGTTGTCAGTTGTTAGTCAAGTAATTTTTTACAGCGAGCAAATTAAACCGGACGAGACTTTTTTCACGAGCCTATTATGAGCCCCTAACTTTTTTTACAAATTTTTTCATTTTTTCCGGGTCTTTTATTAAATTTACTTCAATTCCCGAACTTACATCAACGGCAAAAGGATTTAATTTTTTTACAGCTTCCGCAACGTTTTCAGGATTTAATCCGCCCGCTAAAAAATAAGGCCGGTTAAAATTTTTAATCAAAGACCAGTCGAAAATTTTTCCGTCTCCTGCTCCTGCGTCTAAGAGAACATAATCAGCCGTAGATTTTTCTGCTTCAAGCAAATTTTTTTCATTCTTAATCTTAAACGCTTTAATTATAGGCTTATCCGTGAATTTTCTAAGATTTTTGATATAAATCTCATCTTCATTACCGTGAAGCTGAGCTAAATCAATCAAATTATTTTCGAGATATTCAGCAACAATTTCAATTTTTTCGTCAACAAAGACACCGGCGCTTAAAATTTTAGGGTCAAGAATTTTTTTAAGAGTTACAGCTTTATCTCCTGAAATAAATCTTTTGCTCTTTTCCGCGAATACAAAGCCGATAAAGTCCGGCATTAAAATATTTGCAGCTTTTATATCTTCTTCGCGTGAGAGTCCGCAGAGTTTTATTTTAGTCATGACTTTAACATCAAGAAAGCCGCTTTTTTATCTTCGGCTTTCATCATAGTTTCGCCGATAAGAACTGCATCAGCCCCGATATTAATTAATTTTTTAATATCATCTGAATTTTTTACGCCGCTCTCTGATACAAATAAAATTTCAAGCGGAATTTTCCCGCGTAAATTCGCGCTGTTTTGAGTATCAACAGAAAAATCTTTGAGATTTCTATTATTAACACCGATGATTTTAGCTCCTGAAGAAATTGCAATCTCAGCTTCGTTTTCGTCATGAACTTCAACTAAAGCAGAAAGGCCGAGAGAGCTGCAGATTTCTATATAATCTCTTAACTGTTTTTCTGAAAGTATCGAGACAATCAGCAGAACTGCACTTGCTCCCAAAATTTTAGCTTCATAGATCATATACTCGTCAACGGTAAAATCTTTGCGTAAAACAGGAATTTTTATTTCTCCTGCAATTTCACGGAGATATTCATCGCGGCCGAGAAACCATTTAGGCTCAGTGAGAACAGAGACAGCGTCCGCTCCGATTTCTTCATATTCTTTAGCTATTTTTAACGGCTCAAAATCTTCGGCGATAATTCCTTTAGACGGCGAGGCTTTTTTACATTCAAGAATGAAAGACATTTTTAACCCCGGCTTTCTAAGAGCTTTTTCAAATAAAAAATCTCCTTTTGGCATAGAAAACGCTTTTTCCTGAATTTTATCGGGCGAAAAATTTTTTTTAGCGGCCTCGACTCTTTTTCGGGTGTAAGCCGCTATTTCATCAAGAATAGACATTTTTTATAAGTTGCTGAATTTAACAAATTTTTCGAGAGTCGCCTTAGCTTTTCCCGAATCGATTAATTCGTCGGCAAGTTTAATGCCGTCTTTCATACTTGAGGCTTTCCCAGCGATATATAAGGCTGCTCCGGCGTTCAAGAGAACTGCGTTACGTTTTGAACTTTTCGCGCCGTTCAAGATTGCCCGTGTGATTTCGGCGTTTTCTTGAGGAGTTCCGCCTTTCAAGTCATCTTTTGAGCAGCGTTCAAAGCCGAATTGTTCAGGGGTTATTACTTGAGTTTTATACCAGCCGTTTTGAATTTCGCAAATTTTTGTAGGAGCAGAGAGCGAAATTTCGTCTAATTTATCCATACCGTAAACAACCATTCCGCGCTTAACGCCCAAACTTGAAAGAACTTTTGCAAGAGGTTCAACGAGATAATCATCGTAAACGCCTAATAACTGCATAGTCGGGGAAGCAGGATTAGTGAGAGGGCCAAGAATATTAAAGACAGTTCTGAAACCGAGTTCTTTACGGATTGCGCCGACATATTTCATTGAGGTGTGATATTTCTGGGCGAAAAAGAAACACATTCCAACTTCTTTTAATAATTCAACGCATTTTTCGGGATCCTGCTGAATGTTTACGCCTAAGGCTTCGAGACAGTCAGCAGTTCCGCAAAGAGAAGACGCTGCTCTATTTCCGTGTTTAGCGACTTTAACGCCGCCGGAAGCAGCAACGAGAGCGGAAGTTGTAGAGATATTGAAACTTTTAGCGTTATCGCCGCCTGTTCCGACGATTTCTAAAATTTCCATTCCTGTATCGACTTTTGTAGCGTGAGAACGCATAGCTGCAGCACAGCCTGCGATTTCGTCAGTAGTTTCGGCACGTGCGCTTTTTGTGGAGAGAGCTGCTAAAAACGCCGCATTTTGGGTCGGTGTTGTTTCACCGCTCATTATTTCGTTCATGACTGTGTAGGCTTCGTCGTAGGTTAAATCTTCTTTGCTTACGATTTTTACGATTGCTTCTTTAATCATTTTGTTTTCTCCTTTCAAATTATAAACAAGCGCAAAAAAAAAATCCTTGACAGAAAAAATTTATTTCTATCAAGGACGAATATTCAAAATTATCCGCGTTGCCACCTTGTTTCATGGAATGACCCATGCTCTCAGCGAGATACCAACATATCTCCGGCGATTAACGTACGCCCCGCGTCATGGATACTAAGAAAAAATTTTTCTTTTCCCCTATGCCCTCAGCGACCCATATAAGAAAGTTATTTTCTTTTGAAAAACTTTCACGCATTTCTCAATACCATTCGGCTCGCACTGTCCCGAACTCGCTGCTAAAGGCGATAAAATGCTTTTTCTTTCGCTTCACAGGTTTAATTTCATTGCGGGAAAATATACTACAAAAATTTTTATTAGTCAAGCAATTATGAAAATTTTTATTATTTGCGAAAAAAATCATTATGATATAAAATTAATTAAAATTTTTGCGGACGTAGTTCAATGGTAGAGCGTCAGCTTCCCAAGCTGAATGTTGCGGGTTCGAATCCCGTCGTCCGCTCCATGTGTTTTATTTATTTAGTCTTTATCAGCTTTTATTTATCTATCAGTTTTCGATTTTTCCCTTAAACCATAACTAAAACCGTAGATAATTCTTTCACAGTGCGCGTTTATGCAGATTGTTAATAACTGCTTTTTGATATTTTTGCGTTATAATGACCGGCACGCAATAAGCGCGATTATTATATGCTCCGTCCCAGTTTATCCATGTTCCAGTGTCAGATAATTTCTCTAAAATGCCTTTGAGTAGAAGCGTTAGCACGACCGTGTCATCTTCTGGAACTAATACGCCGCAGTTCCCTTTTTCAGTAACGAGTTTTAAGATTGAAATTTCAGCTTCAGATAATGAAGATAGCAACTCCGTTATTTCTGCTTCTTTCTCATCAGGAGAAAACCCGCCGTTAACTTCATGAGGCCGTTTTTTATTATAGTAACCCTCAATATAAGAAAATAATGACTGTTTCACTTCTTCTCTTCAATTTGCGAAAATCTTCTGCAGGCTGCATTATCGTAAGGACAACCGGGTGCAGAAAAAGACTGCTTAAAGCCAATCCTATCAAGTAACTGCCTAAATTCTTTTGAAGTATATTGAGTTCCTCTGTCAAAATAAAAAATTATAGACTTTGGATTGGGGAGTTTCAAAAAGCATTGTTAATGACAGCATTCAGTGGGTAGAAGAAGTACTTGCAAAAAGCAAAAAGTTTGCATTACCTTCCAAAAGGAAATCAGTTAATGAAGATGCTCCTTTTGTCGTGCTTATGGACGTAACTGAAGGTTATCAAGGTCTGGCGAAACTACACATAAACACTGTATTACCGAGTAAGGCTCGCAAAAAGCATAAGCTGACACTTTGTGAGAATTTATATAACCGGGCTTGTCGCCAGCTGTCGCGTATATATAGAAAACATAAACAGCTACATCAAAAGGTTTCGTATATTCTACAGAAAAAGATTTTTACTCAGATTTGCTTTGATTTATGCGGTATATAATTTTCAGCATACTTAGCGGACAAGTCTATTATAAAACTTTTATGTATTCAAAGAATTTATGAAAAATAAGCGGGCTTATGAAATGTTCAACGACTGACGGAATAAACAGGACAATTTTTCTATTGATGGACGGCTCTATAACAAAATAATTAACTTGACACTTAAATGTTATAATAAATTTGCTGTGCAGCAAAGAATGCGTAAGTCCGGGCAAAGGACAGACGCATTTTTTTATGCCTGAATTTTTTTGAAGGAGTTTTTAATCTTGAATAAAGACGAAAATTCAAATATGTTTCTCGTAAATGACCCGGTAGGGAAATTAATGATCCGTTACGCTGTGCCTTTAATCGTATCGCTTTTAGTCGCGGCTTTATATAATATTGTCGATCAAATTTTTATAGCAAACGCTGATTATTTAGGTTCACACGGCAACGCGGCTAATAATGTTGTATTCCCGATGACAGTTATTGCGCTTGCCTTTACATTATTAATCGGCGATGGTGTCTGTGCTTTCGTAAGCATGTCGCTCGGAGCACGTGAAACAAAACGCGCCGGTGATGCTGTAGGGAGTGCTGCTTTATTATCTTCAACAGTTGGAATTATCATTGCAATTTTGTATTATATTTTCCGCGAAAATCTTTTAACATTCTTCGGAGGCCGCGTCAATGAGGAAACTTTCAGGCTTGCTGTAGAATATTTTACTTTTATAATTCCCGGCATTCCGTTTTATGTTTTCGGGCAGGCTATGAACCCTATAATTTCAGCTGACGGAAGTCCGAATTATGTAATGTTTTCGACTTTAATGGGGGCGGGAATAAATATAATTTTAGATCCTGTTTTTATTTTTGTATTCCGATGGGGAATGACGGGGGCGGCACTTGCTACAATACTCGGACAAATTTTCACGGCCTTCATGTCGCTTTTATATATTTCGATAAAAATGAAAGCTGTAAAATTTTCACGCGAAAATCTTTCTTACAATCCTGCGTTAATGAAACGTTATCTGCCGCTTGGTATGTGCAGCTTTTTGTCTCAAATTTCCCTTGTTATCAGTGTTGCTTCCGTTAATATAATGATTCAAAAATACGGAGCACTCGATGAAATTTTCGGACAGCCTGAATTTTCTCAAATTCCTATGGCTGTTGTCGGTATCGTAATGAAATTTTTTCAAATCGTAATTTCAATCGTTGTAGGACTTTCGGCAAGCTGTACGCCTATCGTGGGCTTTAATGTCGGTGCTGAACGTCCTGACCGTGTTAAAAATCTTTTCACATTATTATTAACCTGCGAATTTATAATCGGCTGTGCTGCTTTTATAATCGTAGAATTTTTCCCGGCGGCTATCGCGGAACTTTTCGGAGCTTCCGTAGAGAGCGTTCACTATGCAAATTTCACGGTAAGATGTTTTAGAATTTATCTCTGCATGATAATTTTAGCCTGCATAAACAAAGCAGCTTTTATTTTTATTCAAGCTATGGGGCGGCCTTATATATCAGCAGGGCTTTCAATGATACGAGAAATAATTTTCGGGGCGGGATTAACTATAATAATGCCGATGTTCATGGGTCTTGAAGGCGTTTTATGGTCAATGCCTGCGAGTGATATTTTAACTTTTATAATTTCAATCTGCGTTATCGTTATGATATATAAAGAATTAAATTCCGGCTATGTAACTAAGTTACGCTGATAAAAAATGCTCCCGTCTTGTTAAAAGGCAGGAGCAAATATTTTTTTTCTCAAAAATTATCTAAGTTCTGAGAAATATTTAATCGTGCGAACCATCTGGCTCGTGTATGAATTTTCGTTGTCGTACCATGAAACAACCTGAACGAGGGTCTTGTCATCGCCTACGGGTTTGACTTTCGTCTGGGTTGCGTCAAAGATTGAGCCTGCTGTGCTGTCGATGATGTCTGATGAAACGATCTGATCCGTGTTGTATTCGAATGATTCTGTTTCTTCTTTCTTCATCTGGGCGTTGACTTCTTCAACAGTTACTTTCCCCGCAACAACTGCGTCAAGAATTGTAGTTGAGCCCGTCGGTGTAGGAACTCTCTGAGCTGCTCCGTCAAGTTTTCCTGCAAGTTCCGGGATAACAAGTCCGATAGCTTTTGCTGCGCCTGTTGAGTTCGGGACGATATTGCATGCTGCTGCGCGTGCTCTTCTTAAATCGCCTTTGCGGTGAGGTCCGTCAAGAACCATCTGGTCGCCGGTGTAAGCGTGTACTGTTGTCATGAAGCCTGAGACGATAGGAGCTAAATCGTTAAGAGCCTTCGCCATAGGAGCTAAGCAGTTAGTTGTGCATGAAGCTGCTGAAATAATTGTGTCTGAAGGTTTAAGTGTTTTGTGATTGACGTTATAAACGATTGTCGGAAGGTCATTGCCTGCAGGGGCTGAAATTACGACTTTACGGGCACCGGCTTTAATATGAGCTTCGGCCTTTTCTTTTGACGTATAGAAACCTGAACATTCAAGAACTACATCAACTTTAAGTTCGCCCCAAGGAAGTTCTTCGGCTTTGGGTTTAGCATAAATCGTAATGACTTTGCCGTCAACTGTGAGCGTTCCTTTTTCGTCATCGAAGTCTACTGTTTTTTTATAGCGTCCGTGTGTTGTGTCATATTTAAGAAGATGAGCAAGCATTTTGGGAGCAACAAGGTCATTGATAGCTACGACTTCGTAACCTTCTGCATCAAACATCTGACGGAAAGCAAGACGGCCGATTCTTCCGAAACCGTTAATGGCAACTCTTACAGCCATGATAAAAAATTCCTCCTAAGAAATAATAAATTTTTCTTTATTGAAAACGTTTTTTATTATACAACAAGAATTTTAATTTTTCGCGTGAATAAAAATTAATAAAAAAGACCCGGATTTTTATTTTTAATCCGAGTCTTAAAGAATGGAGTTTTATGTTTAATATGGAAATTGGTTTTACTTTCCTTTTTAATTCTATTACTGCAGTAAGCTCATGACTGACTGCGGGAGCTGGTTAGCCTGAGCAAGCATTGACGTGCCGGACTGGTTGAGGATTTGAAGTTTTACAAATTCCATCATAGTCTGAGCCATATCGGCGTCTCTGATTCTGGACTCTGCCGCTGTTAAGTTCGTCAATGTTGTCGTTAAGTTCTCGCTTGTGTATTCGAGAGCGTTCTGGTAAGCACCGATCTTAGCGCGCTGGGTCGAAACTTTGTTGATTGCCGCGTCAATCTGTCCGATTGATTTAGAAGCAGTCTCACGGGTTGCAACGTTGATGTTGGTAACACCCAAAGCACCTGCTGTCATGTTTCCGATGTCGATAGCGATGTCTTCGCCTTCGTTTGCGCCGATCTGGAAGACCGTTGAACTGTCAACGATATGAATTACTGCATCGTAAGTGTCAGTATCAGCTGTGAGAAGGAAATTCTCTTCGCCTTCGCTCCATGTCGCCTTGATGTTAGCAACAGGGCTGAACTCGATGTCAACATTCGGGTGAAGAACGCCTATTAATCTGTTGTCGGAAACTTTGACGTTAGTCGCACCGTTTACAGGAATTCCTGTGTGAGCATCGTAAATCGAAGCAACGAATGCTGTAGTTGAACTTTCCTGAACAACGTTGAAGGCCAATGAGTTAATTAAATCTTCATCGCCGCTGAATGTTAAATCTCCTGCAGAGCCCGGAAGCAGAGATCTGAAGATAAACGTTCCTGCGACCGTCTCAAGTCCCTGTGAAGGCATTGAAACACCCTGCTGTTTTTCAACGAAAGTGCAGAATTTATTTGAGTCTGTGCCTTCAGTCAAATATTTTGCTTGTCCGAGACCGTTTGCTATTGCGTCATTGAACTTCATTTTAAGTTCGTTGAGGGTATCAGTGCCGTAAAGAGTAATATTCGTACTCTCGCCGTCGCCCTGAGTAATCGTAATCGTCTTAGGAGTGTCAAGCATGAAAACACCAGACGAATTCCAGAAAGTGTTAAGGTCGCGGAGTTTCGTGTCGCCTACTGCGGTCTTTCCGATATAAGCAGCTGTGAAACTTGCAAGTTCATCGCCCGCTTGAATTTGATCATCGTCAGAGCCTACGACAAAATCTTCGCTCGTTGTGAGAATAATATCTCCGTTGTAAACAGTTCCGTTTTCAGAATTAAGATAGAAATTTCTGAAGTGAAGCTGCTTATTCTGAGTGTTGGCCGAAGCAATGTTGAAAATTACAGGCTGGCCGACAAGCGGTTTAGGATCGCCTGATGAATATTTATCGTTGTCAGCTGAATATAAATAAGCGGCATCAGAATTTGTTTCAGCTGTTTCAGTTTCAGTGTTGTACCAAGCGTCCGGCCAGTCGAGGTCTAAATCTCCCGAAACCTGAACGCCGATGTCCGGAGTATTATTTGAATCGCCTGCGCCTCTGACGTTAAGAACGAATTTAGCACCTACTGAATAATCATCGAATGAACCTGTAGCATTAAGTGCGAGTGTAAGCGCGGGGTCTTCTCCGTCCGCTGTTGTCTGTCCTACAAGTTTCCCAAGATCTACGGGGCTTGCAACTGTTCCGTTCGTGATTTTAAGCGTAATGTTATCCATGACTGCACTTTCAACAGAGCCGTCAGCTTTAAGAATGTTTGACTGTGCACTTAAAATTACAGTTCCGTCTTGATTAGTGCCGGACATTGATGTTACTGTGAACAAAATGTTCGCATTATTCTGCGCATCATTGTTCGTAATTTCAAAATAGTTATCTAATCCGTCTCCATTTTCACCGGCAAAAATCTGCGTTCCGTTGTTACTAAATCCGTAAACTCCAACAATTTGCGAGCCGGTCTCGGCTTCAACTGCCTGAACTTTATAATTTGCTGCCGGAAGGCT
Source organism: uncultured Fretibacterium sp. (assembly GCA_947168585.1). Classification (GTDB taxonomy): domain Bacteria; phylum Synergistota; class Synergistia; order Synergistales; family Aminobacteriaceae; genus JAFUXM01. Next base: position 4,787 of record CAMVMK010000044.1, on the reverse strand, counting down.
GTCGACTTTTACATCTGTAACGCCTTTTTCCGTGAGCATTGAAGTGCTTGTGATAACGTTCGGGTGTTTAATCGTCATGACTGAAGATTTCTGAACTTGGCCTGTACCTGTCTGGTTGGGGTCAACGTTGACTTTAATTCTGAAGTTGCCTTCAAAAGATTTTTTCTGCCCGAACTGGTCGATTTCGCGGAGTGAGCCGTTTACATAAGCCTTTACGTTAATATTGCTCGTCGAAGTGATACCGGCTGAGCTTCCGTCAAGCAAACGTTTTTTGTTGAACTGTGTAGTCTTTGCGATTCTGTCGATCTGGTCAGCAAGCTGGTTAATTTCAAGCTGAATATAGCTTCTGTCCTGTGATGTCAACGTATCGTTTGAAGCCTGAACAGCAAGCTCGCGCATTCTTTGAAGCATTGAGTTAGTTTCGCCGAGCGCACCTTCAGCCGTCTGAAGCATTGATGTAGCGTCTTGAGTGTTTCTCACGGCGATTTCAAGGCCGGAGATCTGAGCGCGCATTTTTTCGCTGATTGCGAAGCCTGCCGCATCGTCTGCCGCTGAATTAATGCGAAGACCGGTTGAAAGTTTCTGAATAGTTTTCTCCATTGCGTTATTAGTTGAATTTAACGCATTATACGCCGTAAGTGCTGGTATGTTGTGATATATCCTCATAATATTTTTAAGCCTCCTGCAAACGGTTCATAGCCGCCTGAAAATTATTTTTTATTTTTAACATCGAGAGCGTCCTTTGCATCTCCTGAATAAGATTTCGGCCTTTTGACTTAGAACTTTAATTTTAATTTTTAAGGCTGTGAATAGGTGCCGGGATTCTTCCGCCTCGTTTTATAAAATCCGAACTGTTAGATTTATTTACTTTCATTACCGGAGCAGAGCCCAACAGGCCGCCGAATTCTACAGAATCGCCGAAATTTTTATTAGGAGCGGGAATTAATCTCACGGCTGTAGTTTTAGAATTTATAACGCCGATAGCAGCTTCATCAGCAATTATTGCCGAGATAGTTTCGGGACTTGTGTCGCCCGGTACAGCTATCATATCTAAACCGACTGAGCAGACGCAGGTCATAGCCTCTAATTTTTCGAGATTTAACGAGCCTTTTTTAACAGCTTCAATCATTCCTTCGTCTTCACTGACGGGAATAAAAGCCCCTGAAAGTCCTCCGACATGTCCGGAAGCCATAACGCCGCCTTTTTTCACAGCGTCATTCAATAAAGCTAAGGCCGCTGTAGTTCCGTGAGTTCCGCAATTTTCTAAGCCCATTTCTTCCAAAATTCTCGCAACGCTGTCGCCCTGAGCCGGAGTCGGAGCAAGCGATAAATCTACAACCCCGAAAGGAACTCCTAAACGTTTTGAAGCCGCGTTAGCTACCATTTGTCCCATTCGTGTAATTCTGAAAGCAGTGCGCTTGACGGTTTCCGCAACAACGTCAAAACTTTCGCCCTTGATGTCCTGCAAAGCCCGATAAACAACGCCGGGCCCTGAAACTCCTACATTAATTACACATTCGGGTTCGCCCTCGCCGTGAAAAGCTCCGGCCATAAAAGGATTATCTTCAACCGCGTTAGCAAACACGACTAATTTAGCACAGCCTATACCGTCATTTGAAGCTGTAAGTTCTGCAGTTTTCTTTATAATTTTTCCCATTAAAGCTACAGCGTCCATATTAATTCCGGCCTTTGTAGTAGCTACATTGACGCTCGAACAGACTAATTCAGTTTCTGATAAAGTTTTAGGAATTGAATTAATTAATCTCAAGTCCGAATTTGTGAAGCCCTTATGAACGAGAGCAGAAAATCCGCCGATAAAATTAACTCCGCAATTTTTAGCAGCATTATCAAGAGCACGGCCGATTACAGAATAATCTTCGCTTTCACATGAAGCAGCAACAAAAGATATAGGCGTAACTGAAATTCTTTTATTTATAATAGGAATACCGTACTCTTTTTCGATTTCACTGCCGGTTTTCACTAAATTTTCGGCTTTCTTGCAGATTTTGTCGTAAATTTTTTTTGAGCATGAATTTATATCCGAGTCAGCGCAGTCATAAAGAGAAATTCCAAGTGTTATAGTCCTAATGTCTAAATGCTGATGATCAATCATGTTGACCGTCTGCATTATATCTGAAATATTTAACATTTTTTACACCCTGTGCATAGCATTAAAAATATCTTCGCGCTGAATATGAATTTTTAAGTCTTCAGATTCGCCGCGCTGAATTAAAGCTGAACGGATTTCGTCAAAACTGTTTTTTGATGTCGAAGTGTCGACTAAAAGGGTCATCGTAAAAATTCCCTGCATTACTGTTTGATTGATGTCTAAAATGTTTACGCTCATCGAGGCAAGCAAAGAGCAGACGCTGGCGATTATTCCAACGCGGTCTCTCGCCGTTACTGTCATTATAGCTTTCATATTAAAATTCCTTTCTTAAAACTTAAAAATTACGCCGGTTATTGCCGCTATAAAAATCCAAATTACGGGGTGCAATTTTTTCGCGGGCTTTACGAAATTAGTTAAGATTAACAGAACCGCCGCAAGAATTAAAGCGTGCCACTGTATTCTTAAAGCATTAGAATTATTATTTATAAATGTTACGTAAGCTACGAATAAGCCTGCCGATGTTATCATTGCACAGCTTGCCGACCTTAAACCGTAAAAAGCTCCGTTTACGAATTTATTATCGTGAAAAGCCGTCAAGAACGCCGCGACTAATAAAATTATAATAATGCTCGGAGTTATCAAGCCGATCGTTGCAATGACTGCTCCTGGTATTCCTGCGGTTAAATAGCCTGCATAAGTAGCCATGTTCACGCCGATAGGGCCGGGAGTTGATTCAGAAACGGCTATCATGTCTGCTAAGGCCTGACGCGAAAACCATGAAGTTCTGTCGGCGATGTCATATAAAAACGGCAGTGTCGCCATTCCTCCGCCGACAGCAAATAATCCCGTGTTAAAAAATTCCCAAAATAATTTCAAATAAATCATCATATTCAATTAGGAATTAGGAAGTAGGAAGTAAAAACTACACTCCTAAACTTTCACTCCTAACTCCTAACCCCTCACCCCTAACTTTAATAAAATTCCTGCAACGCCGGACGCAACTACAAAAATTACGGGCGAAATATCAAAATTTATCGAACAAAAGACGATTATTAAATAAATAGCGAGAGTCTTAAAATCAATTACGGCTTTCTTTAAGAGTTTTAACACGGCATTGAAAATTAAAACGCAGACACAGACTCTAATCCCTGCAAAAGCGTGCGTTACCCATTCGAGCGAAGAATAATATTCAATCACTCCGGCCAAGAGAGTTATTATAATAATAGAAGGAAAAACTACGCCGAGAGTTGCGACAATGCCTCCGATATTTCCGGCGATTTTACGGCCTATAAAAGTTCCGACATTGACGGCAATAACTCCGGGCGTGCATTGGCCGATAGCGTAATAATCAGCAAGTTCTTCTTCAGTGCCCCATTTTTTATTTTCAACGATTTCGCGCTGTAAAATCGGGAGCATAGCATAGCCGCCCCCGAAAGTTATTGCGCCGATTTTCGCAAAAGTCAGAAATAAATCGAATAATTTTTTCATGCTTAATATTTTTTAAGGTTTTTGCTTTCGTCCATTACGATGACGCAATTATTTTTAACGTGCCTTAAAACTTCAATCATTTTTTCTTCAGGAATAGCGACACAGCCGCCTGTGAATTTATTTTTAGTGTGGCAGTGTAAAAAAATCGCACTGCCTTTATGAGGCGTTCCGTCTTCGTTCCAGCTGATATTGAGGCAGTATTTATAAGCTAAATCATAATCAATAATATGTTCGCTTTCTTTTTTGTTGAAATTTTTATAATCGCGTGTTGAAACGAATTGATTATATTTTTCTGAATTTGAGTCGCCGTTCCAGTAGTGAGTTTCATCGACTTTCGTGTAGCCTAAATAACAGCCGGGATCGTCATTAATTCCGAAGGCCATAGTGAAATGATAAACGCCGCGCGGGGTTTTCGAGTCGCCTTCTTTAGTTTTTCCCCAGCCTTTTTTTCCGATATAAGCCTGGCATGAAATTATTTCGTCCCATTCGCCGTTTGAATTTTTTTCGTAAAAATAAAATTTTGCGTTTGAGCCTTTAGTTCCTGAAACGATAACGAGCTGTTCCGCGTCTTCAGCGGCTTTTATACTCTCCGGCAGAGATGCCCCGAAAGCTGACGAGGCAAGAACTAACAATAAAACTGCTGCGGAAATAATTTTTTTCATATAAAAATCCTCCTTAAAATTTTATACAATTATATTCTATCTGCGTAAACTTTTAAGGATTATAATTTTTGCGTCCGGAGATACTAAACCTATTAACGGCGATTCGTCGCGATCTTTTTCCGAGCCTGAAAGAATTTCATTTGAAAGTTTTATATTTTCAATAGTATTTTAATGATTCTATCTTCAAAGACTTATCATCATTAAGTTCTTTTTCAAGTTCCGGAAGATTTTCGCGGAATTTTTCTATAGCTTCAATACGTTGTTGTGTTAATATCTCTGTTTTTTCGGCTGATTTAGCGTCCATTACAACGTAAGGAGTTTCAGCTTCTAATCTTTCACGGACGGTCGGCACGCTTATTGAACGGTTATAAATTTCTCCTGTTTTTGTATCTTGTGATTTTACTTTAGAATCATCAACAATATACCAGCCCGCTTCGCCGATTTCATAGATTTCTTCGCCGTCTTCGTTTTGTTTTATAGCTACCACATTTGAAAAGCGGTAAAAATTGCTATACTTAAATTTAAGC
>CAMVMK010000043.1 GCA_947168585.1 uncultured Fretibacterium sp. | reverse complement strand
ATAAAAATTTTTAATAATTTATCATAGATTAGTCATTTTGACGACACTCTCTAGGAAAATATTCATCAGTAATATTATAAAAAACATTGTTTAATATAATCCAGCCTTTTGGATTTTTCTTGAAAAATTTTTTAATTCCGCGCTCTGAAATATTGAGCATTTTGTTGTAATGACAGAAGCCTACGATGTCATCATCATTAAATTTAATATTTTTCCAAATCCAGTAAAGCCCCGTAAGTTCGCCCCAATAGGGATTATCTGCTGAAATATTTTCGCCGGTATTATCTAAAAATGTTACCCCCCCCCACGTTATCGAGAGAAACCTGGCGGCAGTCTGCACCGACTTGAATCGTAACAGCGTTTTTAATGTGCCTGCTGACCCAAGCCGTACCGCCTCCGAAGGACGAGACGAATAATTTTATTTTCAAAATTATAATTTCCTTTCATAAAAAAGATAATTATTGAAGAAATTATAACATCATCATTTTTTATTCTTTCGCCCAAGAAGACACAGCCGGACGGTAATGAGTATATTTGCGGAAAAAATCCCGGATTAAGCTGTAATATTTAGCATTAATATTTAATTTTAATTTGTGCGCCGTGCGTGATATTAAAGCGTAAAGCGGAGTTGATGCGCCTATTCCGTATGTCGGCATATAAAATTTTTTATTACGTTCGAGGTAAGTTGTCATGATTCTTTCGCCGATTAAAGCACAGTATCTTTTATCATTTGGTACGCCTTCAATGTCGCCGACCGAGTGCCGCAGCTTGAAAAGTATATCAAAAAGCCATTCGCAATATTCGTTAAACGAACGTGCATCAGTATAAAAAACATTATTAGGCGTGTATTTCAAAATCCATGAGTTATTGGTCTCATCGTAAAACGTAAATTTTTGCCACACGTCATAATAATCAGGATAATCGTTTGAAAGAATTTTTTTGAAAGATTGAAATATATTGTAGTTATAATAGAAAGGGCATAAGGCGAAATTCATAGTTATCCAGCCTCTTAGATTTTTCTTGAAAAATTTTTTAATTCCGCGCTCTGAAATATTGAGCATTTTGTTGTAATGACAGAAGCCTACGATGTCATCATCATTAAATTTAATATTTTTCCAAATCCAGTAAAGCCCCGTAAGTTCGCCCCAATAGGGATTATCTGCTGAAATATTTTCGCCGGTATTATCTAAAAATGTTACCCCCCCCCCTTGTTATCGAGAGAGACAGGACGGCACGCTGCTCCGACTTGAATCGTAACAGCGTTTTTAATGTGCCTGCTGACCCAAGCCGTATCGCCTCCGAACGATGATACGAATAATTTTATTTTCAAAATTAGAATTTCCTTTCATAAAAATTTTTTGCTGAAAAAATTATATAGTAATTTCAGTTAAAAAACGATAACCACCTCGCCAACAAGATAATTAATGCCGTTTAGGCATTTAATCCCTCTCCACTCCCCTATCCCGCCTGCTGTGCGTATTTTTCCAATCCCCATAATCAGGAAGTAAAAAATCTGCAAAAAATTATAATTTTCGCGTAAAATATAAACATACGAAAGGGGGAGAATAAAAATTATGTGGCAGAAAAATCACACATTTCATACTTTAGAGCAGGCACTCGCAGGAGTGAAAACTTTGGAAAGCGAACTCGATATAATTCCTCATCAAGACGCAATGCTTTTTATATTTGCTGACGGAATAAATATAAATCAAATGAAAAAACTCTTGGCCGTTATTGATGAAAAACTGCCGGACGTCAAGCGCGCAGGTTCTTCCGGATTCATGAATATGATGATAGGCGAGACGGGTATTCATATGAATTTAATTTTAGCTGACGAGCCCTGCTTTTTTCCTGTTGAAATTCCTTGCGAACCTGAACAGGAAGAATCCGCAGTAGAAAAATTTTTCGATGAGGCTAACAAAATTCCTGATATAAAAGCTGTAGCCGTCTATTATGCAAATTCTTTGCTTGACGCTTCGACTGTCTTAAAATATATTTCAACGCAGTTAAAAAAAGTTAATATCTTCGGAATGATGGCCAAGCTCGGCAAAATTTTTTCTGACGCTGTCTCTTATGACGAAACTTCTTACGCTATCGGCAAAAATGTTTTTATGAGCGGCTTCTCGTTCATGATTTTCGCGGGCGAAAATTTACAGGTCTATATGGATTCCATTTTAGGCTGGAAAGCTATCGGCAAAGAAATGCAAATCTCTCTCTGTGATAAAAAAATCGTCGGCGAATGCTGCGTTGAAAAAATCGAGGACAGACCCGCCATTGAAATTTATCAAAAATATTTAGGCGTTGAATGGAACGAGAATTTTATCATGAATATCTGCGAATTTCCTTTAATGGTCAACGATGACGGAATGGATGTCTGCATGATCCCGATGACTAAAAACAGCGAAGGCGATTTATTTTTCTTGAGAAAATTAACAGAAAAAGACACGATTAGATTTTCTTACGCCACTCACGAAGAAGTTTTAACTGAAGCCAAAGAAGGCAGCGACAGAATGAAACAGTTTGAAGCGGACGCAGTTATTTTGACCCGCTGCGGCAATAGAGTAGTCTTTTTCGGCGAAAGATCTTATTTAGAATATGATTTTTATAAAAAAATAAATCCTGAACTTGCTATAGCTTACGGGCATTGCGAAATTTCATGCTCGGAAGGCAAAGGCGGAATTTTGAATAGTGCTTTAGTCGCCGTAGGTTTCAAAGAATGTAAAAAAGAACAGAATACAAATAAAAATTTCACTGTAAATTCTTATCAATATAAAGCTTCAGACGCGGGAGGAATAATTCCTCTTCCGTATAGAATTTCTCATTTCTTCAGCATTATGACCGATGAACTTTTACATTTTCAGCATCATCTTGAAGAAGAAGTAGAATTGAAGACGCGCGAAAATGAATCTTTATCGTTCCATGTAGTTTTGACTTTGGCCGATGCTATTGACGCAAAAGATAAATATACCAACGGACATTCAAGGCGTGTCGCGGCTTATTCGCGTGAAATCGCAAAACGTGCAGGATATCCGCTCGAACGTCAAGATGAAATTTATATGATGGGACTGCTTCATGATGTCGGAAAAATCGGTATCCCTGACGCTGTAATTAACAAGCCGGGACGATTAACTGATGAAGAATTTGAAAGAATTAAACTTCACCCGACAGTCGGGGCTCATATTTTGAGCAACATTAAAGAAATGCCGAAACTCGCAATCGGAGCTCATTGGCATCATGAAAGATTTGACGGGCGCGGCTATCCTGACGGTTTAAGCGGCCATAAAATTCCCGAAGAAGCCAGAATTATTGCAGTATCTGACGCTTATGACGCTATGACAAGCAACAGAAGTTATAGAAATATGATGCCGCAGGAAAAAGTCCGCTCTGAGATTGAAAAAGGTTTAGGCGTTCAGTTTGATCCGCGTTTTGCAGCGATTATGTTAAAGATGATTGACGAAGATAAAGAATACGGAATGACAGAGAAATAATTAATTTTTTTATCATAACCCGCATGAAGACTCCCGCCTAAAAATAATCGTAAAAAAATTAGGAATCAGCCCGCTGCACAGACTGACTCCTAATTTTTAATTTTATTTTACTTTCCTGTTAATTTGCTGAAATCTAAAACTCCTACTTCAGTTAAAAAATCTCTTATCGGCGGCCACACATACGCGGCAGCTTTCATGCAATAACTTTTTTCGAGAGTTTCTTCAGGCAATAATCCCGGAAACGATACGACAATAGCGTAAATAAAAACGATGATGCAGAAAGTTTTTACGATGCCTATAACTACTCCCAAACAATGATCCATAACGGTAAGTTCCGCGACTTTTACAACGTAAGAAATAATTCCGCTGATTAACGCAAAAACTATTTCAATGCCGAAGAAAATTACAACGCCGCAAATTATTGAGAGTACAGAGTCATCAAGAGTTATAGAGGGGAAATATTCTCTGAGTAAATTTACGGCAGGCATGTAAAAATTCCATGCGCAATAAGCAGCAACGAAAAGCCCTACAAAGCTGATAATTTCACCTGAAAATCCGCGAATGAAACCGCGCCATATAAAAAATATAAGCACGATTATCATAACTAAATCAAAAACTAAAGCGATATTTTGTCCCATTTATTTCAATTCCTTTCTAAATTTAATTTAATCCCTGTGGAGCGCGGTAATAAGAAATTTTTAACTCCATTGGATTAATAGAACGCTGTAAATTATTTTTTGCAATTTTACACAAAGAAATTAAATCAGGTTTAACTTGCGAAATTTTAATTTCATTTAATTCTAAACGTTCGGGATCGTCTGAAATAATTTTAGCATCAGGATTTTTTTCGAGCCATTCTCTTATAAATTCATGAGAATATTCGCCCGGATATAAAAAATTTTTTGCTTCAGCGTAAACAAATCCATGACCGGCATAAATTAAAGTCAAAATTTTTTCAGCTTCAACGCCGTATGCTAACATTTCAAGTGTCGAGACCGGAATAATTTTCGCTCCGCAGGCGTAAGCAAGCCCGCAGGCATAAGCCGCTCCAACCCTAATTCCCGTGAAATATCCCGGACCGTTAGTCAAAGCTATATAATCAAGATTTTCAAAAGAAATTTTATTTTCGCTCAAAATTTTTTCGACTATCTTCGGCAATTCTCCTGACTGACGGCGGCCTAAATCTTTCTGCTCTAAAAAAATTTTCTCGTCCGTCATTAAAGCCGCTCCCGTAAGTTTTAAGCAGCAATCTATCGCTAAAATATTCATAGTCCGTTCACGACCTTTTGAGCCTTTAAGCCCGAAGCTGAAATTTTTATTTCGCGTTCAGATTCGTTTAGAGCCGTCAGAGAAATTTTTATAACGTCATTAACCGGCGGATTTTTCCAACGTTCAGGCCATTCAATAAATAAAACTGAGTCAGAAGCCCCAGCAAATTCTTCAAGGCCGAGAGCAAAAACGTTATTTTCTTCCAGTCTATATAAATCCGAATGAATTAAAAAAATTCCCGCAGGCGATTCATATTCATTTATAAGAGTGAATGAAGGACTGCGGACTCCGGAAATTTTCATAGCCTCGCCGACACCGCGAATTAAAACAGTTTTTCCCGTGCCTAAATCGCCGTATAAAAGAACTGTAACGCCCGGCAGAATATTTTTTCCGATTGAATTACCGAGTTTCAAAGTGTCCTGCTCGGAATGAGAAATAAAAATTTTTGAGTTATTCATTTTCTTGTTCTTGAGATTTATTTTTCTTTTTAGAGCGGCGTTTCATGACTACACCGAAAATTACGCACGAAACAAAAAAACATACCGTAACCAAGACAGCGCGGGGAATTTCAATTTCAGCTCCTGTAGCTTTACCCATGCCGAAAATTAAAACGCAGGCGAGAGCAAAACTTAATCCGCTCATAAAAAATCCGCGCCGTTTAATTTTTTCAGTTTTTTCAAGTTCTTTGTCCCAGTCGATTTTTTTGCGCCGGGATTTATATTTATACTCACTCATCTTTAGAATTTCTCAAAGCGTGAATAACTTTTCTCAGAGCGTCAGCAATTTCCGAAGCTAAAACACCGTCAACACCCTCACGCGCTAAATAATCTCCGGCCATTCCGTGAATAGTCGCGCCTAAGACAGCAGCGTCAAAAGGTTCAAGCCCCATCGCTAAAAATGCTCCGATACAGCCTGAAAGAACATCGCCCGATCCCGGAACTGAAAGAGCAGGCCCGCCGTTTTTAATCTCTAAAAATTTTTCGCCGCTCGCTATCAAAGTGTGATGACCTTTCAAGACTGCACAGCCCCATTTAGCTGAAAGTTCGCTTACCGCATAAAATCTATCTGCTCGAATATCGTCAGGAGTTACGCCTAAAAGTCTTGCTGCTTCGCCTTCGTGGGGAGTTATAACGGCGTTTTTACGTGAGCTTAAATCTTTTTGAACAATCGCAAGAGCGTTGATACCGTCTCCGTCAACTAAAATTTTTCCCTGCCATTCGCGCCACATTCTTGAAGTTACAAGTTCAGTCGCTACACTTTTATCTAAGCCCGGCCCGATTACGACAGCGTCAATATTTTTTTGAGACATTGCTACTTCTTTCCAGCGGAATTTATCATCTTCGGAACAATAAACGACTTCTGGTAAACGTGCAGCACAGGCCTCGCAGACTTTTTGAAGCGATAAAAGAGTAACAACTCCCGCGCCGCTTCTCAAAGCCCCTAAGGCACTCAGGGCAGGAGCACCCGGGTAACGCGCAGAACCTCCGATTATTAAAAGTCTTCCGCGATGTCCCTTGTGCATGTTTTCAGGACGGGGCGGAAGTAAATCTTTTATTTTCATTTATTTAACTCTTACCATATTTACAGGCTCGTTGCCGGCGAAAACTGCTTCGATATTTTTAATCACAAGCACGCCCATATTCTTGCGAGTTCCGAAAGTTGCCGTGCCTACGTGAGGCATTAAAACAACGTTCTGCAAATTTTTTAATTCCGGCGTAACTTCAGGCTCATGCTCGTAAACGTCAAGACCTGCTCCGGCTATAACATGACGAGTTAAAGCATCGGCTAAGGCTTTTTCATCGACTACAGGGCCTCTTGAAGTGTTGATTAAAATTCCGTCCGGCTTCATTTTTGAAAGTTCATTAGCTCCGATTAAATGACGGGTCTCAGGAGTTAAAGGTAAATGAATTGAAACAAAATCCGAACGTTCGAGCAATTCTTCAAGGCCGACTCTAACTCCTCCGACAGCTTCGAGGGCTAAAGATTCATGACGGCCGTAATATAAAACTTTCATGTTGAAACCTAACGCGGCTTTCTTGCCTAAGTTTGCTCCGATACGTCCTGCTCCGATAATTCCTAAAGTTTTGCCGGTAATGTCATAGCCGAGCATATATTTCGGAGCCCATTCAAATGTTGAAGTTCTTACAATATTATCGCCCTCAATGACACGTCTTGCAGCTGCAAAAAGCAGAGCCCAAGCTAAATCTGCAGTAGCGTCCGTTAAAACATCGGGGGTATTTGAGACATAAATTCCTTTTTCGTTAGCGGCTTTAACGTCAATATTATTGAAACCTACGCCGTAATTAGCAATTAATTTCAAGTCCGGCCCGGCCTGGTTAATTAAGTCAGCGTCAATATTATCATTTAACATCGTGATGACGGCGGCATAATTTTTGAAAGCGTTGATTAACTCATCGCGTGTTGAAAGCCTGTCGTCATCGTTGCAGTCATATTCGCAGATATTTCCGAGCAGTTTCATGACGCTGTTCGGAAGTCTGCGCGTTACATAAACTTTTTTATTCATAATTAATTATTCCTCGATCGTAACTTTTTTCATAACTACATCTTCAACAGGTCTGTCGCCTCTGCCGGTCTTAGTGTGTCCGATTTTTTCAACAACTTCCATGCCCTCTATAACATGACCGAAAATTGCGTGATGACCGTCAAGCCACGGTGTCGGGACTAAAGTAATAAAGAACTGCGAGCCGCCTGTGTCAGGGCCTGCATTAGCCATTGATAAAATTCCTTTTGAATTGTGTTTAAGTCCTTTGCCGAACTCATCAGGAATTGTGTAGCCCGGTCCGCCCATGCCTGTACCTGTAGGGTCGCCGCCTTGAATCATAAAATCATCAATTACGCGGTGAAAAATTACTCCGTCATAAAAATTTTTGTTCGCTAAGTCAACGAAATTTTTTACAGTGTTAGGTGCAAGATCGGAATAAAGTTCGATTTTGAAATTTCCCATCGTTGTTTCAAAGTTAGCAACGGGACGTTTTACAGCCTCGTCAGCAAATGCAGGAACAGCCGCAAAAGGAAGCAGAGCAGCTCCGAGCGCAAAGGCTTTCAAAAATTTATTCATATTAAAAATTTCTCCTTTTAGATTGAAAATATTTTGTGATAATAATAGCACTAAAAACAAGTAGAAAGTAGAAAGCAGGAGGTAGGAAGTAAAAAATTTTCTCACCCCTCACCATAAAAATCCTTTGTTCGTGCTTAAAATTTTCTTTTTATAATAAAGCTGCGTGCGGGCTGAACTCCGTCCGTTCCTACTTCCTAATTCCTAACTCCTACTTAAAATAAAAATTCCCTGCCCCATGCCGCGGGACAGGAAATTTTTTCATTAGGTTGTTTTTTATTGAAAACGCCGTTTATTAACTAACGTCGTTTGCTGAGTGTTGCATAGGCCATTAATGCTGCTAATGACCAGAGGCCGAAGCCCATTTCGCATCCGCCGCCGCTGCTGCCGGGTGTGCCGGATTTTGTAGCAGTGAATACACCGTATGTTGTACCACTTGTAAGTCCTGAAGCTGCTGCGTATGATGATTTACCGGTTGTAATTGTTGCATTGCTGCTGTTAAGCAAGTCTGCTTTTTTATAGTCATATGTTCCAGTTGCAACGCTTACTGACGCTACTGACGCTACTGACGGTAAAGCTACGAAGTAAACTCTTGTGGTTGATGCCTCCACTTCTGCTGCGACTTTGCAAGCAGTGCTGTCAGCTACGAATATTCCTAAGAATTTACCATATGTGTAGCCTTCCTCGATTCCGGTGATAAAGTCTTTGAGGTCATCTGAAACCGTCGGCAACTTATCTGTTGATAATGTAGGCGTTGTATATGTACCATCCGGCGTAGGTGCTGGGGCACTCTCTGCTGTCTTTTCGCCTGCTACCATTGCGTAGTCTGCTGCGTCAAGATCTGATGTAGGAACTGCGTAGAAGTCGCCTGAAAGTTCTCCTGAAGTTAATTCTTTGCCTGTCTTCACATCAAGCAGCTTGGCTTCTACCATATCATCGGCAGCTGCTAAGGATACTGTTTCAGCTGATGTAGAGTTGAAAGCAGTTAACTTAATGAAGTAGAAAATGAACTTCGTTAAATTAAATTTCTTACCCGAAGGAATTGTAGCTTTCTGTAAAACACGTCCGCTGTCTTTTGTGCTGACTACGCCGAAAGTGATTACTGTTCCTTTTTCAAACTTAACGCCTGCATCTTTGCTGACGACTTCAATAAGAGCGTCTGATGATTCAAGTTTCTTGGCTACATCAGGTGAGGCAGTTGCAATGTCTGAGATTGCGACGACTTTGACATCTTCAGCTGCTACGAAATCTTCTGCTGTGAGATTGCCCATTGCAGTGAAAATTTCAGTCTTTACTTCTTCGTCGAGTTTTGTTACATCGGCTGTTTCGCTCGTGCCGACAATAACTTGGTCTTCTTCAGTTGCAGCTGCTGTACCGACAAACCAGAAGTCTCCGCTTTCAGTGATAGGAATATCGCCTGAAACCATTTTCTTCAAGTCTGCACTGTCTGTTGCTGCTTTGGAGAAAAGACCGCCTGTAATTCGTACAGTAGTCGGAGCTAAGCTTCCCTCTAAGGATATGTTCTTCACATCTGCTGAGAATGTACCACCTTTGATGACAACTGAACCTAAGTTCTTTCCGTTAGTGTTATCGGCAACAACGACTCCATATTGGCCTTCAAATGTACCGCTTTCAATTGTTAGTTTTCCAGTAGAATTAACATTGCCGGGTAAACCGAAACTTAATTCTACCGCGCCAGCCGCATTACTGTCTTCAGCTGTCATTTTTGAGCCAACGCCCTTAATGACGGTATTTTTGAGCGTTACATCGGCACTGAGAATCGCGATTCCTCTTTGGAAGATTGTGGTACTATCAGATGTACTCTCAGATGTACTCTTATATTTTCCATTGATTTCGAGGCCATCAATTACAATCGTTCCTGTATTAGCGTTGATAGCCGTGTGAGAAAATTCATCGATTGAAACATTCTCTAAATTCAGTTTTCCAGCAAATGTTATAGTAGTCCATATTGGGAATACATTTTGAGCATCATTCGTAGAACCAAATTTGGTAAGTTTCAAATTTTTAATCGTTACAGCTTTAGCACTATCACCACTGATAAGGAGTCCCTTCGAACCATTTTCCGCGTCATACTTTGCGTCAGCAGAACCTGTAAGAATATTATTTTTCCCATCGATAACTGTGTCGTAGCTGATTATAAGTCTTGCATTATCTTTGAAACTATTCTCATCTGTAGCTGCCAATTCAATAGGATTCTTTTTTGCAGCTAGTTGCGTTCTTAAATTATCTGCTGCAGCTCCAGTGCACATTGCCAAAACAAAAGCACATAATAAAACGAAGACGTTAATTCGTTTCATAATCTATAAAACCTCCCTAAGAAATTTTTTTATATATAAAAAAATCCATCTATCTCCATTGGGAGCGGCTTCCCAACGCAAACAGAAGGATAGTTTTATATCCCTTTTGAGATTTAATGAAATGTTTGAATTTATTTTTTTTGTGGTATAATTAAGGTTTACTTCGTGATAGCAAAGGCTTGCAGTGTGCGGGCACACTTCGCTGTGAGCTGTGAGCTGTGAGCTGTGAGCTGTGAGCTGTGAGCTGTGAGCTGTGAGCTGATTCTACCGAATTTTCTCATGTTTTGCAAGTCCTTTCCTATATTTTTTTAAGATTTTTTCAAAATTATTAAATTTTTATTCTCGCTAGGTATTCCCCAACGTTGCGGGTAAGTATATTGCGCAAAATTTAATTTGTCAAGAGAGGGGAAAAAGCAATTAGGGATGAGGGGTTAGGGATTAGGAATTATTTTTTCGCGCGGATACGGATTTATAATAAAAATAAAAATCGAAGCGCGGACAAAGTTTTTTTAGAGTGAGGGGTGAGGAGTGAGAAAATTTTTTTAGCGATTCTTAATGAAATTATGATAAAATAATTTTTAAGAAATTCTTCCATAAAAAATAAAAAAATATTTTTGCCACAACTTTTGCCACAACAAAAACATTCAAATTTTTCAGCAGTCATAATTTTTCACAAAGATAAATTTCAAAATAAAATTTCAATAAAAAAATATATTAAAATATAAAAAATTTTTCAAAGGAGCAAAATTAAATATGAAAAAATATTTTGCGTTTATTTTAATTTTCGTTGCGTTATCAGCGTCTCAGGCGTGGGCAAAAGTTGACCCGAAAGATTCTTCCGGTTTCGTGAAACTTTCTGAGGTTGTACCTGATGCAATTTTAGAAATCCGTTATTACTCGACATATAATTTTGTAGGCGAACGTATTGACGGCTACGAAAATCCTGTAGCATATTTGACTAAAGAAGCAGCGGCGGCTCTTAAAGAAGTCAGCGATGAACTTGTAAAAAAAGGTTACAGGCTCAAAATTTACGATGCTTACAGACCTCAAACGGCAGTAAATCATTTTTCGCGCTGGGCAAAAGCCGTTAAAGATACAAAAATGAAAGAATATTTTTATCCGGAACTTGATAAATCAGTTTTATTTAAGCAGGGCTATATCGATTACAAGTCCGGCCACAGCAGAGGCAGCACTTTAGATTTAACTTTGTTCGACATGAAGACGGAGCAGGAAGTCGACATGGGCGGAACGTTTGATTATTTCGGCAAAAAATCCCATCCGGACTATAAAGGCATAACCCCGAAACAATTTGAAAACCGTATGATTTTACGCGATGCTATGACTTCTCACGGTTTCAAGCCACTCTCAACAGAGTGGTGGCACTTCACGCTGAAAAACGAGCCCTACCCGGATACTTATTTTGATTTCCCGGTTAAGTAAATAAATTTCGTGATAAAATACTCTCCCCTTTCCGGCTGATTTGTCGGGGAGGGGTTATATTTTTTAAGGAGGACAATTAAATGTCAAAGAAAGTAGTCCAGCCTAAAGACACTGCAAGAGCCAGAGCATACGAACTTTGGATGAAAGCACCCAACCCGATGGTAACATTTTTCAAAAATTTTGATGTAACCAACCTTGTGAAAACCGGGAAAAGAAAAAATCTCAGGTTCAACATGCTGCTTGATTACTGCATAGGGAAAGCTGCCTCGAACGTGAAAGAATTTTTCATTCTGCCTGTCGGGGATAAACTGATTCAATATGATAATATCGCCGTAAATATTATCGTAAAGAATAAAGACGGCGAAGTCAGTTCATGCGACATTCTTTTTTCAGAAAACCTTGAAGAATTTAATAATGATTACATTAAATACACTTCGCAGTCTGCGGAAAGCTGCAAAGACCGGGACTTATCGGACGACAACATGGTGATAGGCACGTCTGCAATAATTGACACGGAAATTGACGGTGCTGTGGGCATGAACAGCGGAATTTTTAATAATCCTTTTATGATTTGGGGAAGATATAGAAAAAAATTTTTCAGATATTTTCTGCCGGTATCATTTCAGTTTCATCACACGCAAATGGACGGAGCACACGCAGGAAGATTTTTAGCTAACCTGCAAAGAGAAATTAACGATTTGAAAGTATGAAGCATTTTTCACCTAAAAACACCCCGTAAGTGAATAACCCCGAAACAATTTGAAAACCGAATGATTCTCCGCGATGCTATGATGTCTCACGGCTTCAAACCTCTTTCAATAGAGTGGTGGCACTTCACGCTGAAAAACGAGCCTTACCCGGACACTTATTTTGATTTCCCGGTTAAGTAAATAAAAATTATTAAAGCCCCCGCGAAAGACGGGGGTATTTTTTAGCGATAAATCAGGATACGGCTTGAGCGAAATTTATCGTTCTTTTAGGAGCAATAATTAAAAAAATCCGCTTCTTGAGCGGATATTTATTTTCTATCGGTTTTCACCGAGTTATATTCTACATTCTGGAGCCGATTTTCGGATTTGAACCGAAGACCCCATCCTTACCATGGATGTGCTCTGCCGGCTGAGCTAAATCGGCTTCATAAAAATAAAATGGTGGTGGAACATGGATTTGAACCATGGTAGACTCTCGTCGACAGATTTACAGTCTGTTGCCATTGACCACTCGGCCATTCCACCATATTAGTCATAATTTTCTCTTTTCACTGGAGCCGGCGAGGGGACTTGAACCTCCGACCTGCTGATTACAAGTCAGCTGCTCTACCAACTGAGCTACACCGGCTTCAACAAGGAGGGATTATATCACGATAAATTTTATTCTGTCAATTATAAAAAAATTTTTTATATAACATAGCTGATTTTTAATTGCTTGTATAATAATGAACATAATGAATTTTAATTTTAATTTTTACTTCGCTGGTCTTGATGACGAGAAGGAATTTTTAAGATTTTTGTAGTTGAAAATGTAGTTGAAAAAATAAAATTTTCACGTTTATTTACAGGGAAATTCTTAATTAAGAAATTATAACATAAAGGAGGAATTTTCATAATTAATTTATTAATAAAATTTTTGCGTTTTTTGCCTCACGGAGCGGCGTTATCATTCGGAAGATTTGCCGGAAGACTTGCGCGTTTAATTTTATGGAAAAAAACTGACCGCTGTGAAGCCCGCTGCGTTAAAGCACTCGGAGTCGGAATAACCGAAGCACGCGAAATTATAAAAAAATCTTTCGTTAATATGGGAATGTCGCTCGTTGAGTTTGTCCGTTCGCCGTTAATGAAACCGAATATAAAAGATTTTGTAGAGTTCGATGACGCGAGCAAAAAAATTTTTAATGACGCTCTTTCACGCGGGCGCGGAGTAATTTTTATGACCTCTCACATGGATAACTGGGAACTTGCAGCAATGAGATTTACAAGCGAAGGTTTACCTCTGCATGTAGTTTACACGCCTCAAAGCAGCAAAGACGGCGATAATTTTATAAATAAAATTAGAACTGAATCCGAAGGTATGATTTTAATTCCTGCTGAAGGTCCGGGAATGAGAGATATTTTCAGGACTTTGAGAGCCGGAGGGATTTTAGTAATTATGCAGGACTTAGACGCAAGGAGCGACGGAATTATTGTAAATTTCTTAGGACTTCCCGCAAGCACTCATGACGGAGCAGTGAAACTTTATCAAAAATTCAAATGCCCGATTATTCCCGGCCGCTATGTCAGAGATAAAAAAAATCCTGCGCATCATACTATAATTCTAAAGGAAATTTTGAGCGACAGACCCGGCTTCGGCGATGACTTAAAAACTTCTCTTGAAATCTGCAACAGCGTCATTGAAGAATGGATAAAGGAGACTCCTGAACAATGGTTTTGGATAATGGATAGATGGACTTACACACTGGGAAAAGAAATTTAGATTTTATTCTTGACCTAAAAGAGAAGATACGTTATATTTCGATAAATAAATTCATATAATTTATTGCATATGGTAAAGATAAAAAACGATTTAATTGCGTTTGACTTAAAAACTTCTTTTGAAATCTGCAACAGCGTCATTGAAGAATGGATAAAGGAGACTCCTGAACAATGGTTTTGGATAATAGACAGATGAACTTACACGCTGGGGAAAGAAATTTAGATTGGCTTTCAAAAAATATAGCTGCAGTCGCAGTGAAATACGGCGTTGAAAAAATAAAATTATTCGGCTCCCGGGCAAGAGGCGAGGAAAATTCTCAAAGCGATTATGATTTTTTAATTCGGCGCGGAAAAATAAATTCGCTTATACAATATTCTGCATTCGTTGAGGAACTTGAAGAACTTTTAGGGACTCATGTCGATGTCATTACAGATACTTCTGATGACGAAGAGATAATTAAAACGGCTGAAGAAGAAGGAATTTTATTATATGATTGCAAATAAACGTGATTTTCAAATCGTGCGTAAAATTATTAAATACTGCAATGAAATTCAATTTACGCATGAAAATTTTAAGAATGATAAAAAACTTTTTTGTGATAAGGATAACGGTTTTATTTATCGAAATGCAATCTCAATGCCTATTCTTCAAATCGGAGAATTAGTGAAAAATCTTTCTGATGACTTTAGAGCTGAACATAATGTAATGGCTTGGCGCGAAATTGCAAAGATGAGGGATTTTTTTGCGCATCATTTCATTACGGAACTGCCGATTATGAAATTACTTGGAATACTTCACAAAATGATATTTCAGCGTTAAAAGATTATCTTGAAAAATTAATATGAATTATAAAATTTTTTCAAATTTAATTTTAACTTAGGATTTAGAAATGCAGATAAGTTTTTCACCCCTCACCCCTAACCTCTCACCCCTAACCCCTCACTGTTTAGCCTTCGATCCCGGACGCGATAAAACGGGCTTAGCATTAATTAATATTGAGGGTGGATTAATTTTTTCGGGAATGTTTGCTTCGAGTGAACGCGAAAAATTTTTTGAGATTTTATTAAACGGAAAAAATCTTGATGATTTTATAATCGAAAATCCCGTAAATTTTTCAAATTTTTCAGATTTAATTAAGCAAATAAAATTTACAGCAATAGGCAACGGAACTCGCAGCAAAGAATTTTATGAATTTATTAAAAAAATTCTGCCGCTCAAAATTAAAATCGTTGACGAACGAAATACAACGCTTGAAGCCCGAAATTTATATTGGAAACTTCATAAGCCCGGTTTTTTTACGCGTATTCTGCCCAAAGGTTTAAGAGTCCCGCCGAGAGTTCTTGATGATTTAGCGGCTTGGGCAATAGCAATAAGAGCGGTTAGGAGTTAGGAACGAATAAATATTCAGACGATTTTTACCGCCAGCAGTCATAAACGAACGCGGGCGGAATGTTAAACGCTACCCACCGCGTTTTAATGTGCGAAAATTTTTTCTTCAAAACGTGCTTCATTATTGAAGAATATTGATAAGCTACGAAATGCCCGTTAGGTTTTAGAGATTTAAGAACTCCGTCTAAAATTCTCACCGTCATTTTTGGAGGCAGAACCGTAAACGGCAGACTCGAAATTACGAAATCTAATTTTTCAATTCCGTTCTCCTGCATATATTTATGAAGTTCCTGAGCATCGCTGTGAAGTGTCAAGCCTTTATGTTCGGGGTGTTCGTCGCGGATTAATTTTTGAAGAGCCGGATCGATCTCGAAGACTAAAATTTTAGCGTCAGGTTTGGCACGTTTGACTATTTCGCGGGTAAAAACTCCCGTTCCTGCTCCTAACTCTGCTATAAAATTAGCGTTCTCCCAATCGACACGCTCAAGCATTGCCTTCGTCAAAAATTTTGAACTCGGAGCAACACTCCCTATACGGCGCGGCGCGTCCGCAAAACGTTTTAGAAATGTAAAACTCTCTTTGAAACGCAATTAAAATTTTCCTTTCTTAGTTTGTGCTATCATTAATCAATTTCAATTATTAATTATACAGGGAGATTAAAATTTCATGTGCGGAAATAAAAAAAGACTCGTAGTTTTAACAGGTGCAGGCATCAGCGCGGAAAGCGGTTTCAAAACTTTCAGAGACTCCGGCGGCTTATGGGAAACTTACAGCGTTGAAGACGTTGCGAGCATTGAAGGCTGGTATAGAAATCCTAAATTAGTTACGGATTTTTATAACGATTTAAGAAAGCAGCTTGAAAAAGCGCAGCCCAATGACGGCCATAAAATTTTAGCTGAACTCGAAAAATATTTTGACGTTCAAATAATAACTCAAAATGTCGACAACCTTCACGAACGCGCCGGAAGCACTCATGTTTTACATCTTCACGGAGAATTAACAAAGGCTCGTCCCGTCAATGACGATTCAGAAAATAAAATTATAGACATCGGCTACAGAGCAATGGCTTATGACGAAAAAAATTCCGACGGCGAATTAATGCGGCCTCATATAGTTTGGTTCGGCGAGGCTGTCCCGGCAATCATGGAAGCAGCAAGGCTCGTAAGAAGCGCAGATATTTTCGCGGTTATAGGCTCGTCATTAGTCGTTTATCCGGCGGCAGGACTTGTCAACGATTTACGCGGCGGAACGAAATCATATTTAATTGACCCTGCAGAAGTTCAAGTTCCGGGCTGGCTGAATTTCAGAGTTATTAAAGAAATTGCTTCAAAAGGCACAGCAATAATGCGCGATGAATTATTAAAAGAGAAAAATTAAAAATGAAAGCTACAACGATAACTCAGGCACAAAAAAAACTTCCTGAAATTGTTGAAAGCGTTAATTTTGACAGCACGCCGATAATTTTAGTGAATGAGAATGACGACACTAAAAACGCCGTTTTAGTTTCCGAAGAAGATTGGAACTCGCTGCAAGAGACGATATATTTATATTCCATTCCGGGTTTAGTTGAGAGTATTTTAGAAGCTGACAAAGAACCGCTCTCAGAATGTACGCCGTATGATCCTAACGAGGAATGGTAAGGAAATGTATTTAGTGAAATTTACGAAACGCGCAGAGAAAGATAAAAAATTGCTAAAATCTGCGAAACTTGATGAAATTGCCGACGCACATCGGACTTATGTTAAAATTAAAAACATGAAAATTTTGTCAACATATAAAATAAAAATTTC
>CAMVMK010000042.1 GCA_947168585.1 uncultured Fretibacterium sp. | reverse complement strand
GAAATATTATCAAGTTTTTTCCTGACGCTATGATTATTCAAGAAACTTTCACAGGTTCTAAATTTCAGGGACGTAAAGAACTTGATAAACTCGTTAAATCAGTAAAATCCGGCGACACGATTATCTTCGACAGCGTTTCTCGAATGTCCCGTAACGCTGATGACGGCTTCAAACTTTATCAGGAACTTTATAATAGCGGCGTTGAACTCATATTCTTAAAAGAGCCTCACATTAACACTTCAACTTACAGAAAAACGCTTCAAGAGAAAAAAATTTCGCTTAATCTTAATTCCGGCGACGAAGCAACAAACGCACTCATAAAATCAATTCTTGACGCTCTGAATGACTATATTTTAACTTTAGCGCGCAGACAAATTCAGCTTGCGTTTGAGCAATCACAAAAGGAAGTCGAAGATTTACATCAGCGGACTCGTGAGGGAATTGAAACCGCCCGGCGTAACGGGAAACAAATCGGTCAAAAATTCGGCTCGAAACTTAACATCAAGAAAAAATTTCCTGTTCAGCAATTAATTCTGAAGTACAGCAAAGATTTTCGCGGCACAAACTCCGACCGTGAAGTTATCGCAATTATTAACATGACAGCCGACCCGAACGACAAGTCAGGAAAACTTCACGTAAGCCCTAACACTTACTATAAATATAAATCAGAACTAAAATTAGGACTTGAGCATTAATTAAAACCGCTCAGTTTTGATTGGGAGTTTTTTATAGTTAATTCAATTAAATTTAACCCCTCCGTCTCACTTCGTGAGCCAAATTATAGCTAAAAAACTTAAAAAATGTATATAGTAGAAACACTGAATAATTAACATTAACATAGAAAGTGAGGGGTTAGGGGTTAGGAAAAACAATGAGAAAAATTCTCACCCCTCACCTCTCACCCCTAACTTTTAACTTTTATTATGAAATCGAATGTTATTTTTTAAGTGCTTTGAATATAATAAATAAACTTATGATAAAATAAATTTCAAGAAGTTCTTGAGACTAAGAAAAATATTTTTTGCCACAACATTTGCCACAACAAAAACTTTCAAATTTTTTAATAATTATCAGCTTTTCAAAACATAAATTTCAAAATAAAAATCACGAATAAAATTTAAGCGCATGAAAAATTTTTACGTATCACTTTTTAAGTTCATTAGCTATAAGAACGACCGCTAATCTGCGCTGATTGCCGAAATGCCGAAAGTAACTTCTTCCAAAACGTCAAGAACTATCCGCACGGTATCGAGGGAAGTCAGCATTGTTACGCCGTTCTGTGCGGCGCATCGCCTGATGGCAACCCCGTCCCCGTAATGTATTCCCGACAATATTGCCCTCGTGTTGACTATATAGCTTATGTTGCCTGATCGTATGGAATCGAGGACTTCACTGCTGCCCTCGCTAGGCTTCCTGCGTATTCTGTTGGGAATGCCGTTTGCTTCAAGGACTTCTCCCGTAAGCGACGTGGCTTCGATATTAAAGCCCATGTTGTAAAATCTGCGTATTAAAGGCACAGCTTCTTCCTTGTCTTCATCAGCAACGCTCACCAGAATCGTGCCGTAATTGCGGAGCGAAAGGCCGGCGGCAATCATAGCTTTGTAAAACGCGCGGTGCAGTTTATTGCCGTAACCGATGGCTTCTCCTGTTGATTTCATTTCAGGTGATAAATAAACGTCCATGCCGCTTAATTTAGAAAAAGAAAAAACAGGAAATTTCACATAATAAAAATCTTTTTCTTCCGGATACCTGCATGATATTCCCTGCTCTTTCAAAGATATTCCGAGCATGGCTGAAGTGCCGATGTTAGCGATGTCATAACCTGTTGACTTTGATATGAAAGGTACCGTCCTCGATGAGCGGGGGTTAACTTCTATGATGTAAACTTTATCTGACGGGTCAACGATAAACTGTATATTGAAGAGTCCTTTTATGCCTATGGCAAGTCCGAGTTTTTCAGAGTAATCCAAAATTATATTTTTCACGTTTTCGGAAAGGCTGAACGGAGGATATACGCTGATTGAATCGCCGGAGTGGACGCCAGTCCTTTCCACAAGTTCCATAATTCCAGGAACAAATACGTTCTGTCCGTCGCACACTGCGTCAACTTCAGCTTCTTTGCCCTTGATGTATTTATCTACCAAAACAGGCTTGTCCTCGTCAATGGCTACCGCGTCTTTTAAGTATTTCCACATTGCTTTTTCTTTCGCCACTATCTGCATTGCTCGGCCTCCAAGAACGAAACTCGGACGCACTAAAACGGGATAGCCGATTCTATGGGCGGCTGAAATTCCTTCCTCTATGCTTTTTACAGTTTCGCCTTGGGGGCGCGGAATGTTAAGCCTGTTCAAAAGTTCTTCAAATAAATTCCTGTCCTCAGCGCGTTCTATTGCTTCACAGCCGGTGCCGATGATTTTTACATTGTATTCTTTTAATGCTTCCGCAAGATTAATAGCTGTCTGTCCGCCAAGCGTAACTATAACGCCGTCAGGTTTTTCAAGAAGAATGATATTCATCACGTCTTCGGGCGTCAGGGGTTCAAAATAAAGTTTATCCGAACACGTGTAATCGGTCGATACAGTTTCGGGGTTATTATTTATTATGATGGCTTCATAGCCGGACTTTTTTAATGTCTGCACGGCGTGTACGCTCGAATAATCAAATTCAATTCCCTGCCCTATGCGTATCGGACCCGAGCCAAGCACTATTATTTTCCGTTTATCTGACACTATGCTCTCGTTTTCGTTCTCGTAACTTGAATAAAAATAAGGGACATAGCTTTCAAATTCCGAAGCGCAAGTGTCGATCATTTTATAAACTGGCATAATCCCGTTTTTAACACGGGCTTCAAAAATTTCCCTTTCTGATTTTTTCCATAAGAACGCAATTTCCCTGTCCGAAAAACCAAGCCTTTTTGCCTCATGTAAAATTTCCATGTCATCGGGATTTTCTTTCAAAATTTTTTCCATGGAAATTATATTTTTGATTTTAAGGATAAAAAATTTATCGATATTGCTTGCCGAAGCAATTTCATCAACGCCGCATTCGAGCCTTAACAGCTGCGCTATGGCGTAAATCCTGTCGTCCGTGCCGGTTTTTATGTAATCGAGCAGCTCACTTTTATTTAATTTATCGAATTTAGTTATATGCAGGTGATATGCCCCGTTTTCGAGCGAACGGACGCTTTTTAGCAGGCTTTCCTCGAATGAGCGCCCAATGCCCATGACTTCGCCCGTGGCTTTCATTTGTGTTGAAAGCCTGTTGTCGGCGTCAATGAATTTGTCGAACGGGAAGCGCGGCATTTTAGTCACGGCATAATCCAGCGCGGGTTCAAACGCTGCCGGGGTGTTGGCAAGGGGAATTTCATCAAGGGTCATTCCTATCCCGATTTTTGCAGAAACGCGGGCAATGGGATAGCCGCTCGCCTTTGAAGCCAAAGCGGACGAACGCGAAACCCTCGGATTGACTTCTATGACGTAATAATTAAAGGATTTTGGGTCTAACGCGAACTGTACGTTGCAGCCGCCCTCGATTTTCAATGCGCGTATTATTTTTAATGCGCTGTCCCTTAACATCTGATATTCTTTGTTTGTAAGCGTCTGCGAGGGGCACACGACAATAGAATCGCCCGTATGGATTCCTACGGGGTCAAGATTTTCCATGTTGCATACCGTTATTGCCGTGTCATTTTTATCACGCATGACTTCATATTCAATTTCTTTATAGCCCCTGACGCTTTTTTCGATCAATACCTGCCTTACGGGCGACAGTTCAAGGGCGTTTTTCATGATTGAAATAAATTCTTCCGCGTTTTCGGCAAAGCCGCCGCCGGTGCCTCCGAGAGTAAAAGCAGGACGCAGAATGACCGGCCAGCCGATTTTTTCAGCAATGTCCAAGCCTTTTTCTATTGATGACGCGGTTTCGGACTGCAAAACGGGCTCGCCGATTTCCTCGCAGAGTTTTTTGAACAATTCGCGGTCTTCAGCCTGACGTATTGATTTAATTCCAGTTCCTAAAAGTTCAACGCCGCATTTTGATAAAATGCCTTTTTCTTCGAGCTGCATTGCAAGGTTCAAGCCTGTCTGTCCCCCGATATTAGGCAGGATTGCGTCGGGACGTTCGCGACGGATTATTTTTGCGGCGTATTCAAGCGTCAAAGGCTCCATGTAAATTTTATCCGCGACTGACTTGTCCGTCATGATAGTTGCAGGGTTTGAGTTGCACAGTATGACTTCATAGCCTTCTTCTTTCAATGCCAGACATGCCTGAGTCCCGGCGTAGTCAAATTCAGCCGCCTGCCCGATCACAATAGCCCCCGAGCCGATAACCAAAACTTTCTTAATGTCAGTCCTTTTAGGCATAATTTTTATTCCCTTTCATTAACCCGATAAATTCGTCAAATAAATATGCGCTGTCGTGAGGTCCTGGAGCACCTTCGGGGTGGTACTGGACGCTGAAAACTTTGTCTTCCGCGCATTTAACGCCTTCAATCGTTTTGTCAAGCAAATTTATATGAGTTACGGCTAAAGGCGTATTTTTCAGGCTTCCTTCATCGACTGCGTAGGAATGGTTCTGCGACGTTATCTCTATTTTTCCAGTGCCTAAATTCTTTACGGGGTGGTTTCCGCCGCGGTGTCCGAATTTTAATTTATAAGTCTCCGCGCCGTATGCCAGAGAAATAATCTGATGCCCTAAACAGATCCCGAAAATCGGACAGAGCCCGATAAGATTTTTTGCCGTTTTAATCGTCTGCGGAACATCGTTAGGGTTGCCGGGACCGTTGGAAATAAAAATCCCGTCAGGGTTCAGGGACATTATTTTTTCGGCAGGAGTATCATAAGGCACGGTTATAACATGGCAATCGCGTTTTATTAACGAACGCACTATACTTTTTTTCATTCCGCAGTCTATTGCTACTACGTTAAATAATTCTTTTTCCGCGCTGGTTTCATTGATTTCTTTACAGCTTACCCTACGGACTAAATCATCAGGATAATTAAAATTTTTTATTTTTTCCAATCCTTCTGTCAATGAGGCGGACGCGCCGGTTATCAATGCCCTGCAGCTTCCGAAATCCCTGATGCTGCGGTTTAATTTTCTAGTGTCAACGCCACAAACGCCTAAGATATTATATTTTTTCATGACTTCTTCAAGAGCCTCAACGCTCCTAAAATTTGAAGGCTCATTATTATATTCGCGGACTATTAGAGCTCCTATGCACGGAACATCAGACTCGTAATCATCTTCAGCCGTTCCGTAATTTCCTATCAAAGGATAGGTCATGACAACGGCCTGCCCCGCATAGGACGGGTCTGACAAAATTTCCTGATAGCCAGTCATGGAAGTATTGAAGACGATTTCGAGCAGTTTTTCCTCGAATCCCCCGAATGACTGCCCGAAATATTCCTGCCCGTCTTCCAAAATAATTTTAACTTTCTTCCGTGTCCTGCAAAGCATCATAGCCCTCTTCGCCCGTGCGGACTTTCACTACGTTCTCGACATCGTAAACGAAAATTTTTCCGTCTCCTGCGTGTCCCGTGTATAAAACTTTTTTAGCGGTTTCAATTACGCACCTGACAGGAATTGCGCTCACTACTATGTCAACCTGTACTTTCGGCCTCAAATCCGTTTCGACAGCAACGCCGCGGTAAAACTCAGTGTAGCCTTTCTGAATCCCGTAGCCCATGACGTGCGAAACTGTCATTCCGGTTATGCCGATCTTGTTCATTGCGTCTTTAAGTGCGTAAAGTTTTTCTTCCTTGAAGACAATTTCGACCTTTGTGAATTTATGTTCTTTGTCAGTAAATGCCGGTTCGCGCTTAACGGGTATGGCTTCGGCAACAGGAATTGTTCCCGTTACGGCTGTTATCGGCTCGCCAGTCCCGAACTCCGCGTATTTATCGACCGAAGGCATGAAATCGGCGTAAGCACTCGGCAGCCCGTGTTCGCTTATGTCAAGACCTATAAGTTCGTCAGCAGGGTCGGCACGGAGAAAATCAATTTTCTTCAAAAACTCAAAGAATATGAACATCGTTACAGCCGCCCACGCAGACACGGCAGCAAAACCGATAAACTGAATTTTCAGCTGTTCAAGACTTCCCGTATAAAACAATCCTTTAAGCCCCGCCGGAGCATCAGGATTTGCAAGAAGCCCGACTGCCAGAGTTCCCCAAATTCCGTTGACCATATGAACCCCGACAGCTCCTACAGGGTCATCAATATGAAATTCCAAATCTAAAATTTCTACAGCTGCCACTACGAGAATCCCTGACACTATGCCGACAAAAGCAGCTCCGAGCGCGTCCATTGCATCGCAGCCCGCGGTTATTCCGACAAGCCCTGCTAAAGAAGCGTTCAGGCACATCGAAACATCGGGCTTTTTATTTTTAATCCACGTGTAAATCATCGTCGTGCATGTTGCAACGGAAGGCGCGATTGTCGTTGTCAGAAAGATTGACGAAAGTTCGGACGGCGAAGTCGCTGCAGCCCCGTTAAATCCGTACCAGCCGAGCCAGAGTATAAAAACTCCCAATGCCCCGAGCGGTATAGAATGTCCGGGAATTGCGTTGATCCTTGTAACTTTTCCGTTTTTGTCCCTTGAATATTTGCCTATTCTTGCTCCAAGAACCGCAGCCCCTATTAAAGCCGCAATGCCCCCTACCATATGAATGGCGCATGAGCCGGCGTAATCATGAAAGCCAATTTTGCTGAGCCAGCCTCCGCCCCAAATCCAGTGAGCTTCGATAGGATAAATCAGCAGCGATATTGCGGCTGAATAAACGCAATAAGCCGAAAATTTTGTACGTTCAGCCATAGCCCCCGATACTATTGTCGCTGTGGTCGCGCAGAAAACGAGGTTGAAAACAAAATAGCTTGCGCTCGTAAAACCGCTTTCAGAAGGCGAAGTAATAAAATTTTTGAAGTCCGTAAACAAATTCAAATTAGGTTTCCCGATTAAACCGTAAAAAGTGTCCTCTCCCATCATGAGCGTATATCCAAGAAGCGAGAAGACTACTGTCCCGATACAGAAGTCCATAAGGTTCTTCATTATTATGTTGCCGGCGTTCTTTGCCCTCGTGAATCCCGTTTCGACCATTGCGAAACCTGCCTGCATCCAGAATACTAAGGCTGCCCCTATTAAGAACCAAAATTCAACTGTCATAATTTTATTCACGTCCTAATCTGCTTATTATAGAAAATTTATTACAAAAAACTTAATTATTTTTCTAAATAAGCAATAAAAATATTTATTTAAGCAATAAAATACAAAAATTTTATGCTTAAATTGCAGGAAATTTTATCACTATGATTTTTCATGTCAAGAACAAAAATTAAAAATCTGCATAACATCTATAATTTATATGCTTATTATTGACAATTTTAATAATTATGTTATTCTTTACGAAGTTTAAGCAAGTTTTTATTAAAAATTTATGCTTAATGTTAAGGAGTTGTTAAA
Source organism: uncultured Fretibacterium sp. (assembly GCA_947168585.1). Lineage (GTDB taxonomy): Bacteria > Synergistota > Synergistia > Synergistales > Aminobacteriaceae > JAFUXM01. The sequence continues at coordinate 9,908 of CAMVMK010000042.1, read as the reverse complement.
CAATGCAGGAGAAAAAAGATTATCCGTCAGTCAAAGATACTTTCGGTTCTATGGTTTTCGATAAAAGGGCTATGAAAGACAGATTGACCCCTGATATTTACGGACAGGTAATAGAAGCTATGGAAAGCCGCAAAAGGCTTGAACCTGCTGTTGCCGAGGTCGTTGCCGGAGCCATGAAAGACTGGGCAATAGCTAACGGCGCAACGCATTGGAGCCATTGGTTTCAGCCTATGAACGAACTCACGGCTGAAAAACATCAAGCTTTCACCATGCCAGACTCCGAAGGAAATCCCGTAAACACATTCCGCGGGCATGATTTAATTCAAGGCGAGCCTGACGCTTCGAGTTTTCCGTCAGCAGGAAACCGCTCAACTTTTGAAGCAAGGGGCTATTCAGCATGGGACATCAGCAGCCCTGCCTTCATAATGAAAAGCAAAAAGGGCGGCACTCTCTGTATTCCATCGGTGTTTTTATCTTTCGACGGAACTCCTTTGGACTTAAAAACGCCGATGCTTAGAGCCGTTGAGGCATTGGAAAGCCGCGCAATGAAAATGCTGAAGATTTTCGGACAGAATGTTAAATGGGTTCACATGACGGTCGGAGCAGAGCAGGAATATTTTTTGCTTGACCGTCCCCGCGCTCAGTTAAGGCCGGATATAAGATTTTGCGGACGTACCCTTTTGGGCGCACAGCCGGCCAAAGACCAGAAACTTGACCATCATTACTTCGGGGCAATCCCGACAAGAGTTTTGAATTATATGGAAGATGTTGAAAGGACTTTGGCAGAAATCGGCGTTCCGATCGTAACACGGCATAATGAAGTCGCGCGCTGCCAGTTTGAATTTGCACATTTATACGCCGATGCTAACAGGGCCTGCGACCAGAACCAGATTTTAATGGAGGTCATGAGGAAACTTGCCCGAGAACATGAACTCAGGTTGTTATTCCATGAAAAGCCTTTTGACGGAATGAACGGAAGCGGAAAGCACACGAACATTTCTCTTGCTGACAGCGAAGGGCACAACCTCTTAAAGCCGTCCAAAAATCAGAACCGCAATATTATATTCCTGACTTTCCTTGCTTCAGTAGTGCTTGGAGTTTCAAAGTTCCACAGCCTTCTTCAGGCTTCAATAGCGACTTACGGAAATATGTTCAGGCTCGGCGGCCACGAAGCTCCCCCGTCAATAATAAGCGTTTATCTTGGCGCGGCTCTTACTGATCTTCTGCACAGGATTAAAAACGCTGACGTTTCAATGCCGGCGCAGGGGATAATGGACTTGGGGCTTACACAGCTGCCGTTAATAAATTCGTTCGACAGCGACAGGAACAGGACATCGCCTGTAGCTTTCACGGGAGATAAATTCGAGTTCAGAGCACCTGGTTCAAGTCAATCAATCGCGCTTCCCGTTACGATGTTCGCGGCTCTTTGGGCATGGGGCTTGGAACAGCTTACAAATAAAATGGAAGCAAAGATAGTCGGCGGCAAGGACGTCATGGAAGCTGCTCTGGACGCTGTGAAAGAGGCTGTTCACGAGGGGAGCGGCATTTTATTCGAGGGCGACGCTTACACTCCCGAATGGCAGGCAGAGGCTAAAAAACGTGGCTTAATCGAAGCTGAAACAATGCCTGAAAGAATCGCTTTATTATTGAAGCCTGAGAACAAAGCAATGCTTGAAAGTCTCGGCATATATAAAGGACATGAACTTGAAAATCTCTATGCCGTCCGAATGGATTCTTTCTCGACAGGACTTGAAGTCGAAGCCGCAGTGATGTTCGATATGTTATGGGAAGGAATTTTGCCGGCAATAGCCAAACAGCTTGTTCTCGAAAAAGGCGCGATGAGTAATATTGACGGATTAAACATTAACGACCCGGCATTGAAACCATGGACTGATTTCACGGGCGGTCTGGCTCATGTAAAGGCGGCTCTGATTGCTGACGCGAAACATCTGCAGGAACTGAAAGGCAGATTATCGGAAATGGAAAGCAGGGAACGCGCTGACTTTTTGGCAGGCACTATAATTCCGCACATGGATAAAATCAGGGCTGAATGTGATGCTCTTGAACTGACCATAGCCGCTGACATTTGGCCGTATCCGATTTACAGGAATTTATTGTCGCTTTCGGCTTAAAGGAATAATTTAATGTACGATAAAAATTACCCGCTTTATAGACCCGAATTTGAGCATGAATCCTGCGGTGTCGGGGCTGTCGTGGATTTGAGCGGAAAATCAAATCACAGGACTGTGGAACAGGCGCTGACTATTGTCGAACGCCTCGCCCACAGGGCCGGTTGCGACACTCTTGGCACTACCGGAGACGGCGTTGGGATAATGACTCAGATCCCGCATAAACTTTATTCAGCTTGGGCCGAAGAAGAAGGAATTTCTTTAGGCAATGTCGGCGATTATGGCGTTGGAATGTTCTTTTTGCCTCAAGACGAAGTAGGGGTTTCCAACGTCTGCCGGATTTTTGAACAGCTCGCGTTTTCCGAAGGCTTTTCAGTTTTGGGCTGGCGCGGAGTTCCCTGTCATCCAGTTCAGCTCGGTGCGGGTGCAAGGCGTTCAATGCCGAATATACGCCAGTGTTTTTTGAAGCGTCCTGCAAATTTCAAAAGCAGCCTTGAATTTGACCGCAGTCTTTATCTTCTCAGGCGTTTATTCGAGAAACAGGACACTGACGCTTATATCTGCTCGCTCTCATGCCGCACTGTAGTTTATAAAGGAATGATGCTGGCAAATCAGCTGCGTTCATTTTATGATGACCTGCAGGACGTCCGTTATGCTTCCCAAATGGCTATGGTTCATTCAAGGTTTTCGACCAACACTTTTCCGAGCTGGTCAAAGGCTCACCCCCAGCGTTTTCTTCTGCATAACGGCGAGATAAACACTATACGCGGCAACCATGACCGAATGAAAGCGCGCGAAGAAACAATGAAATCTCCTATAATGAAAAACGCAATGAAGAGGGTTCTGCCTGTCGTAATTCCTGACGGCAGCGACTCGCAGATGCTTGATAACACTCTCGAATTTTTGGCTATGAACGGCTTTCCGCTTCCATTGGCAGGAATGATATTATTGCCCGAACCTTGGCAAGGACAGAATACAAGTAATCAATGGCGTGATTTATACCGTTATTATGCGACAATGATGGAACCTTGGGACGGTCCTGCTGCGATTTTATATTCGGACGGAGAGAGCGTCTGCGCTTCGTTGGACAGGAACGGTTTAAGGCCGTTGCGCTGTGCCCTGACTGACGATAAAAGGCTTATATTGTCATCTGAAGCCGGAGTTTTGTTTGAAGAAAATGCCCATATCCGCAGACGCTGGAAATTAAAGGCCGGCGATGTCTTAATGGCGGACATGAAAAATTGCAGGCTTTTAGAAAGTCCTGAGCTTAAAAATTATTTTGCAAGCCAGTATCCTTATGGCGAATGGGTAAAAAATATCATTCACTTAAAAGATCTTCCCGATTCGGACATTCGCTCAAAATCACGGGATATTAACAAACTTTGCAAGGCGTTCGGCTATGCCCATGAGGACGTTCATGAAATTTTGCGTCCTATGGCGTTGAACGGGAAAGAGCCTGTTGCCTCAATGGGAGCTGACGAACCTTTGGCAGCGCTTTCAAAAGCCCACCCCCCGCTTTATGATTATTTCAAGCAGAGGTTCGCTCAGGTTACAAATCCGCCTATTGACGCATTGCGCGAAGCCTGCAAAACGGACTGCTCAATTTATGTAGGCGATGACGGAAATTTATTATCTCATGACCCTGACAACTGTACTGTTTTGGAACTTCCCGTGCCTGTGCTGACGGAGCAGGAACTGGCAAATATCCGCGCCATAAATCACCCTGCTTTTCATGTCAGGTCTGTGTCTTTGCTTTATCCTGTTGAAAAAAGGTTAAAGAAAGCCCTCGAAGAATTTTTTTCGGCCTGTGATGATGCTTGCGATGACGGCGTTAATATTCTGATTTTATCTGACCGCAGTATTGATGAAGAACATCTGGCTATTCCCTCGCTTCTGGCAGTGTCAGCTCTTGAACAGCACCTCATACATATTAAAAAGAGGACTGCAGTTTCGGTTATTTTGGAGAGCGGAGAACCCCGTGATACACATCAACTCGCAATGCTCATAGCGTTCGGTGCGCGTGCAGTTAATCCATATTTAGCGCATGACTGCATAAAATCAATGTTTCCAGATACTGCAGAAGAAGCCGTAAAAAATTACGATAACGCTTTGACCGCCGGAGTGTTAAAAATCGCCTCAAAAATGGGAGTTTCAACGCTTCAGGCTTACCAGAGCGCGCAGCTTTTTGAAACAATCGGATTAGAACAGCAGTTTGTTGAAAGATATTTCACGAATACTCCGGCATCGCTGGGCGGAAAAGATTTATCTTCTGTTGAGGCTGATTACCGTTATTATCATGAAAATGCTTTCCTTTCTTCTGCTGAAACCCAATTAAACCGCGTGGGAAAACATAAATTTTTCTCTGCCCCTGAAGCTGAAGGGCATTTGTACAGCCCGAAAGTTATTGATTTGCTGCAAAAAGCGGTCTGGACTAACGACAAAAATTTATTTGATGAATATGCTGCTCTGGTCGAAAATGAAGGCCCGCGCACGATACGTTCAATGCTGGATTTCAGTTACAAACTCTGCAATCCCGTGCCGTTAGATGAAGTCGAGCCGGTGTCAGAAATCGTAAAACATTTCAGGACTGCCGCAATGTCTTACGGCTCAATTTCGCAGGAAGCTCACGAATGTATGGCTATTGCAATGAACCGTTTGGGAGGCATGAGCAACAGCGGCGAAGGCGGAGAATTTTCTGAACGTTTTGAAAGCGAATTGAACTCTAAAATTAAACAGGTTGCTTCGGGGCGTTTCGGAGTTACCCGCGAATATTTATTATCAGCCAAAGAAATTCAGATTAAAATGGGACAAGGAGCAAAGCCTGGCGAGGGCGGACATCTTCCTGGTGCAAAAGTTACTGAAAGCGTGGCAAAAACCAGATGCGCAACGCCTGGTCTTGCTTTAATTTCGCCTCCTCCACATCACGACATATATTCGATAGAAGACCTGGCGGAATTAATTTATGATCTGCAGTGCGCCAACGAGAACGCAAAAATCAGCGTCAAATTAGTTTCTTCGACAGGCGTCGGAACTATAGCGAGCGGAGTTGCAAAAGCAGGCGCGGGGGGAATATTGATTTCAGGCGGCGAGGGCGGAACTGGCGCGGCTTCATTGAGCAGCATCCATAATGCCGGACTTCCTTGGGAAATAGGACTGGCCGAAACTCATCAGGTTTTATGCCGTAACCGTCTGCGGCAGACAGTAACGCTTGAAACGGACGGGAAATTAATGACAGGCCACGATGTAGCCGTTGCGCTGCTGCTTGGTGCTGAAGAGTTTAGTTTTGCTACGGCCCCGCTCGTAACAATGGGCTGTAAAATGGCGCGCGTGTGCCATTTAGGGACATGTCCTTTTGGGATTGCCACTCAGAAGCCCGAACTCCGTAAAAGATTTATAGGGAAACCCGAATATATTGAAAGGTTTATGTTATTTATAGCTGGACAGCTCCGTGAAATTGCTTCAAAGCTGGGAGCAAGAAAAATAAACGAGCTTGTCGGCAGAAGCGATTTATTGAAAATGAAGAAAGGTTCGGAAATGGATCTTTCAGCCCTTATAAATTTTTCGCAGAACACTCACTTTCAGCCTGAATCAAAACACGATTTCTGTCTTAACGAACGCACCGACGCAAGGCTGATTCAAAATCACGTGCAGCTTACTACAGCGGACAGGGCTTTCGGGACGTTATTAAAAGGCGGAAGGACTGTACAGGCTCAGGGCTGCGGAGGACAGTCATTCGGAGCGTTTTTACCAAAAGGGCAGGAAATTACTTTGTACGGAGTTGCGAATGATTACATCGGCAAAGGCCTGTCGGGCGGAACTCTTACGGTCTGCCCACCAGAAGACTCGGTATGGAATGACGGGGACACTTTAATCGGCAACGTCGCTCTTTACGGCGCAACAGGCGGCTTCGCTTTCATAGCCGGCGTGGCTGGAGAACGTTTTGCCGTAAGAAATTCGGGGGCTTATGCCGTAGTCGAAGGCGTTGGCGATCATTGCTGTGAATACATGACCGGCGGACGGGTAATTGTCATAGGCACGACTGGAGAAAACTTCGGGGCAGGAATGTCCGGCGGAATAGCGTGGGTCTTGGACGAAGACGGCAAGTTAGAAGGGCATGTCAATAACGAAATTGTGAATATTTCTCCTGTCAGTGAGGAACATGAAGGAGAACTCTATCAGCTTTTGAAAATGCACGTGCAGCACACAAATTCACGCAAAGCAACGGACATATTAAATAATTTCAAAGAATTTTTGCCGAAATTCAGGACTGTTGTTTCAGAAGAATATCTTGAATATTTGAAAAGAAATCCGCAGAAAGGGGAAAGTAATAATGGCTGAAAAAAATTTATTCGGAATATCGCGTCTTGATGATTTCCGTGCTTCGCTTGATGAACGTTCTCTGAAATCTCTCGGCCTTGCCGTAAACAAAATCGTGGAAACTAAAAAGCGCGGGGGCAAAGTCATGGTCGTTACAGGAAGCGGCCCCAACATTCACGAGGGAGTTACAACTTTAATTTCGGAGTTAATCAGGGTTGGAATTGTTGACGCTGTTTCAACGAGTTCTGCCGTAATAGCCCACGAGATGGCAGGTTCTCTCGATAAAGTTTTCCGCGTTGATGCAGGGGCCTTGGGCATGGACATGTCGAAAATGCCGCGAGGGGAGGTTTTTGAATTTACCTGCATGAATGAAAACGAACTTGACTCGCTTAGAAAAGAAATGCCCCTTAACGAAGATTTATTAAAGCGCGGGGCTTCACTTCAAAAAGTTAATGAAATCATCAAGGCTGCCGGGAACATGGCTTACCCTATGGGACTCAGGACGGAAAGGCTCGCTCATGAAGTTCTGGAGCTTGCCCGAATGTACGGACTTCCTTTTGAAACCGTCGCTGGCTGGGGCTGTGATGAAAAAACAATGCTCGGGGCGGCGGCAGAAAAGAATGTTCCCGTTTTAGTTACCATTCCTCAGTTAGTGGGCGGCGGGGCAGTCGGAATGTCAATAGGCGATTCAATTCCAGTTTCGGAGCGTTCAATGAGGATTTCAAGAATGTTGGCTTCATGCGATGTAATAATCGAGAGTGCCGCAGCTTTAACTCAGGAAATTCATGACGGACCTTTTGAATGCTACACGGGACACGGAATCTGGGCATGGTGGTCAGGCCAGAACACTTATAATCTACGCGGAAAGAATTTAATCAGGATTGACCTTGATGAAAATTTGCGCACCGCCGTTGAATTGAACGCCACTGTCCAGGAAGCAATAGACAAGGGTCTGCCGAAAACTAAGGCAGCTAAAATTCCTTTCAGAATGGAAATGTCAGCTTTTGCGCGCCATGAGGGTAGTATCCCGGTAGTCGGAGACATTGGAAAGGTCTGGCCTTTAATTGCCCATGATGTTGCAAAAGGGCTTGGCATTAAACTTGGATTTTTATCGTCATCGCAGGACACTCCCGAAGGAGCTTCAATGCGCGAGTGGATTGTCGGAAACGTCAGACCTCTTAACAGGGAAAAGATGTTATCACGCGCCAAAAATTTCGCGATATAGTTTTGCGTAAACACTCCATCGCCATACTTAAATCCTATCGACTAAAGTCGGTAGGTTATTTTATGACTGAAAGACATAATTTAGGTTGAAGCCTACTGGAAGGCACAAACTGAAAGCATGATAAATCCCAACTAAATGTCGCTTTCTACCGTAAAATTATCAGCTTCATCATTATGTCTTTCTATCGACATATTCGGAAACCATCGCTTGAATTTGAAAATTATATATCCCAGCAATTAAGGTAAAACGAAATCCGAAGCGTTTGGGCTTATTTCTGTAGCGTGAGGACAAGATACGAAACCTTTTAAGAACACGATTTGTTCTATTATGATACGGCGGTTTGAAAGCTCTCTGTTATATTTCTTTCTCTTCATATGTCAGTTTATGCTTCTTTGTAGCTTTTATCGGCGTTTCGCTGTTCCGGTGAAACTTCGTAATCCCCTGATAGCCTTTATCTGCTAAAATTTTCATCTGCTTATACCTTATACGAAGTCATGGACATGTCTGTGTCCAAAATGTGCGCACAGTACTTTCCCTGTCTGTAATTCCGATTCTCGCCGGAATATGTTGCGCTGTTTTTTAGGGCGTTCAGTTTCGCATTCTGTTACATCGATTACTACGACTTCGGGCGGAATATCTTTAAGTAAGCTGCGCTTTGACGGCAGTGAAAATTGTCCGCTGTCCATCAGCGTTTACTCAGTCCATGAAATTGCACTGCAAACTGTACTGTTCGCAACGCCGTAATCTATGGACATTTTCGGAAAATAAAATGGCTGAAATTAAAAATGCCGCAAATTATAAATAATAAACTTATGATAAAATAAATTTCAAGAAGTTCTTGAGACTAAGAAAAATATTTTTTGCCACAACATTTGCCACAACAAAAACTTTCAAATTTTTTAATAATTATCAGCTTTTCAAAACATAAATTTCAAAATAAAAATCACGAATAAAATTTAAGCGCATGAAAAATTTTTACGTATCACTTTTTAAGTTCATTAGCTATAAACTGAATATATTTTCAAATTTGCAGATATTGTTCCTGAAACGTCCTGATAATATTCTAAACACTTTCAAACGACGATTGATTCTTTCTATCAATGCCCGGCTTTTAGAAACTATTTGGTTATACCATTTTTCTACTGTGCTTAAATTTTTTCTGTTGTACTTCTTTATTGGTATCAAGCTGTTTTTATGAAATCTGATTATACCTTGATAACCTTTATCCGCTAAAATCTACACTTACAATATTGTAATCATGATAATCGGCTATTACCTGTGCTTTTACGGTATGACGTTTTTTCTTGCCTGAATAGTATTCGAGCCCCTTTTTTAGGTTGTTCAATTTCTATTTCTGTCGTATCAATTATTATAAGTTCAGGCGGATATTTTTTATCAGTTCTTCCCGTTTGGGAAGCGTAAATTTTGCGCTTAGTGTCTTAGAACTTGTTTTCACAATGATATAATAGTCAATTATGAAAAAGATAGAAGACAAAAAACGACAAGCGTATCCGAGCGATCTCACAGATGCTCAGTGGGAAGTTATAAAGCCTCTTTACTCGAATATGAGGGTATATAAGTGGAGTAAAAGAGAATTGACGAATGCTTTAATATATGTTGCAAAAACTGGTTGTCAATGGAGGCAACTGCCGCATGATTTTCCTCCGTTTCAGACCGTTTATAGTTTCTATAGGAGAGCAAAAGAAAAGAATTTATGGGATAAAATACTCGAACTTTTAGTTGAAAAGACTCGGCAACAAGCTGAAAAAGATACTAAACCAAGTTATGCGATAATTGACAGTCAAAGCATAAAAACCGTATATAAAGGCGAAGAAAGAGGCTTCGACGGAAATAAAAAAAATAAAAGGCCGTAAACGTCACATAGTTGTAGATACGATGGGAAATCTCCTTTCAATATTTATTCATGCAGCAAATATTCATGATACGAAGTCAGGAATAGTTCCGGCGCATTCGGCGTGCTTAAAATATCCTGCAATTCAAAGATTTTGTGCAGATGCCGGATATAGAGGAACATTTATAAATGACGTAGAAAAAATATTATGCAGAAGCGTTGACATTTCAGAGAAGATCAAGCCTCATGAGTGGGAAAAATTAAAATGGCGCTGGGTAGTAGAACGAACTTTTAGCTGGTTCAATGGTTACAGACGATTAAGCAAAGACTAGGGATTATAAAATAGTTTGTGTAAATGGGAAAAACTATAAAAAATTAAGGAGTC
>CAMVMK010000041.1 GCA_947168585.1 uncultured Fretibacterium sp. | reverse complement strand
TGCGGCATTTTTAATTTCAGCCATTTTATGTAAATTTAGTTTCCGAAAATGTCCGGAGTAAAAAAAGGAATTAATCCTTTTGATCACGGCTCTTCATATACAGACATAATGAAAACTCAAGCTCTTAAACAGGCTTTGACTAAATACGGATTCACTGCCGCTTTCGGAGGAGGACGGAGAGATGAAGAAAAATCACGGGCAAAAGAAAGAATTTTCTCATTCCGTAATTCTGCTCACGGCTGGGATCCTAAAAATCAACGTCCTGAAATGTGGAAATTATTTAACACAAAAATTCATAAGGGCGAAAGTATCAGAGTTTTTCCGCTTTCAAATTGGACTGAAAAAGATATTTGGCAGTACATAAAGCAGGAAAATATTGAAATAGTACCGTTATATTTTGCTGCCGTCCGGCCGTGCGTTGAACGTAACGGACAGTTAATTATGGTAGACGATGACAGAATGAGAATTTTACAGGGTGAAAAAATTCTACATAAAAAAATCAGATTTAGAACTCTCGGCTGTTATCCCTTAACCGGCGGTTTTGAATCTGATGCAGATAATATTGACAACGTAATTAAAGAAACTCTCAGCGCAGTGGAATCCGAACGCACTACACGTGTAATTGACAGCGACAGCGGCGAAGGCAGCATGGAACGCCGTAAGAAAGAAGGCTATTTTTAATTATGAAAAATCTTTTACGTTTTATTACATGCGGAAGTGTTGATGACGGAAAATCGACTCTAATCGGGCATATTCTGTACGATTCAAAATTACTCTATGCTGATCAGGAAAGGGCTTTGGCTCTTGAATCAAAAGTCGGAAGCAGAGGCGGAGAATTGGATTATTCTCTTCTTCTTGACGGCTTAACAGAAGAACGCGAACAGGGAATTACTATTGATGTAGCTTACAGGTATTTTTCGACAAATAAAAGAAGTTTTATTGTTGCTGACACTCCAGGACACGAAGAATATACAAGAAATATGGCTGTAGGAGCTTCAAATGCTGAACTTGCCGTAATTTTAATAGATGCCGGGCAGGGCGTTTTAATTCAGACAAGACGGCACGTCCGAATTTGCTCGATTATGGGGATAAGTCATTTTGTTTTTGCAGTTAATAAAATGGATTTAGTTAATTATGACGAAAAAATTTTTAACAAAATTGCAGATAAAATACGGGAGTTAAATTTACAAAACGTAAAAATAATTCCAGTCTCAGCAACTGAAGGCGATAACGTAACAAAATTATCTCCCAATATGAAATGGTATAAAGGCGAAACCCTGCTTTCATATCTTGAAGATGTTGATGTCGATAATTATGAAAATGAAAAGGGATTTTATCTTCCTGTTCAAAGAGTTTGCAGACCTGATCACTCATTTAGAGGTTTTCAGGGACAAATTGAAAGCGGCCTTGTAAATATCGGCGATGAAATTTCAGTTCTTCCAAGCGGTGAAAAAGCTGAAGTAAAAAGAATTTTTATAGGGAATAGAGAAGCTGAAAAAGCATCGGCAGGTCAGGCAGTAACATTGCAGCTTGATAGAGAAGTCGATGTCTCAAGAGGCTCGGTAATTGAAAAAAATTCAGGACTTGAAACTTCAGCTTCAATAACTGCCTCTTTAATATGGCTTGATGATAATCATCTTCAGCCCGGCGATAATTTTTTTGTAAAGACTGGTACAAATCTTATTCCTGGAATTGTTGAAAAAATATCACACGTTATTGATGTAAACACTGGCAATTTTCATAATGCTGATTTTGTAGAAAAAAATGAAATTGCAGTTTGCAAAATTTCTTTTACTGAAAAAATTACCATTGATACTTTCAAAAGTCATAAAACTTTGGGCGAATTAATTTTAATCGACAGAATTACTTTTATGACAAGTGCCTGCGGAGTTGTTGAAAGTTATGATAAAAATGAATTAATTACGGAAAACCGTATTAATTCAAAAACAAGGAGTGCTGCAATGGGTCAAAGTGCAGTAACTGTAATTTTCAAAAAGGAAAACGGCTTCACACGAGAGCAGCTTGAAACTTTTGAAAAGAAATTAATTCTCAGCGGCAGACATACATATTTGCTTGATGCTGAAAAAATTTCTGATGGTGCAGTTCTTTGGGAAATCGTAAAACATTTGAACAAAGCCGGCCTTGTAGTATTGCTTTTAAGTGATAATCATATTCCCGAAAATAAAATTCGGACGATTATTTATTCAAAGAAAAGCAAAGATGAAAACACCGTTGTTGATTTCGTCAAAAAAGTTTCTTCGTATGACTACGATACAAATGATAAAGCTGTATATATTTAAGGTAGAAAGATTATGAAATTTAATACAAAATTACTTCATAGTAAAGCTATTACGGATTATCCGCAGCGTGAAATCCTGCCGCCAATATCACAAGTAAGCGCGTTTAAGTATGAAAGCATGGAAGAACTTGAAAAAGTTTTTTCCCATAAAACAATGGGTTATGCTTATACCCGCATTGGAAATCCTACTTTGACAGCATTTGAAAGAAGAATGAGTGAACTTGAAGGCGGTATAAATGCTGTTTCATGTTCAAGTGGAATGTCAGCGGTTATGATTTCGCTTTTAGCTGTGTGCAGCAGCGGTGATGAAATAATCGCAGGGAACGGACTTTACGGAGGTACTATAAATCTTTTTCACGACCTCGAAAAGTTCGGTATTCATACAATATTCGCAAAAGATATGACAGCTGAAGGAATTGAACCTTTAATCTCAAATAAAACAAGAGCCGTTTTTGGAGAACTTATAAGTAATCCTTCTTTAAGAGTTTTTGACGTTTCAAGTGTTTCTGAAGTTTCACGAGCTTCAAAAATTCCTTTAATTGTTGATTCTACAACTGCAACTCCATTTATTGCAAAGCCTCTTGAACTTGGAGCAAATATAGTAATTCATTCGGCATCAAAATATATCAACGGAGGAGGAAACTCAATCGGCGGAATAATTATCGACGGCGGAAATTTTGATTGGGACTTCAAGAAACATACAGCACTTTCAGAATTTCAAAAATATGGGAAAATGGCTTTCTCAATAAGGTTAAGGACTGATATTTGGGAAAATTTCGGCGGTTGTATGGCTCCTATGAATGCTTTTTTGAATTACATCGGTCTCGATACTTTAGGGCTTAGAATGGAAAAAATTTGTAAAAACGCGGATGCTCTTGCAAAGGCTCTGAATAAAATTCAAGGAATTGAAGTAAATTATCTCTCGCTCCCTCAAAATAAATTCCATAATTATTTTGAAAATCAGCTTAAAGGCTATGGCGGAGGAATTTTAACTTTTCGCGCCAGATCTAAAGAAAACGCTTTCAAAATCATTAACTCTCTGAAGTATGCCTTCATCGCAAGCAACATCGGAGATTTAAGAACACTTGTCATTCACCCTGCTTCAACACTTTATATGAATACAGCTAAAGAAGAAATGAACGCTGCAGGAGTTTATGACGATACCATTCGAGTCAGCGTAGGGATCGAAGATAGCGAAGATTTAATCAGCGATTTCGAGGCAGCTATACAAAAATTGAAAGGAGAATAAAAATGTTTATAACTGTAAAAGGTGAACGGAAAGAAATTGCAGATAATATAACAGTTTCAGAACTTTTGAAACTCGAAAATATTGAAATGCCGGAATATGTTACGGTATCTGTGAACGAAGAATTTGTACAGCATGAAAATTTTGATAATGTCAAAATTAATGACGGTGATGTAGTTGAATTTTTGTATTTTATGGGCGGAGGTAAATAAATGGCATTTTCAAATGAGCAGCTTGAACGTTATTCAAGGCACATAATTTTGAAAGAAATCGGCGTTAAGGGCCAGCAGAAACTCTTAAATGCAAAAGTTTTAATAATTGGTGCCGGCGGACTTGGAGCCCCTGCGGCTTTATATCTTGCTGCGGCAGGAATTGGAACAATTGGAATTGTCGATGCTGATAAAGTTGATTTATCAAATTTACAGCGTCAAATTATTCATGCTACAAATGATATCGGAAAATTAAAAGCAGAATCCGCAAAAGAATCTATGCAAAATATTAATCCCGATGTGAACGTAATCACTTATCACGAATTTGTGAACAGCAAAAATATTTTGCAGATCATAAAGGATTATGATTTCATTCTTGACGGCACTGACAATTTTCCCGCTAAATTCTTGATTAACGATGCCTGCGTAATATCAAAAAAGCCGTTTTCTCACGCTGGAATTATTCGTTTTCAGGGTCAGCTTATGACAATTATTCCCGGTGAAAGTCCGTGTTACAGATGTGTTTTTAAGGAAATGCCTCCGAAAGACGCTATCCCGACTTGCAGACAGGCCGGTGTTATAGGGGCTATGGCCGGTGTTATAGGTTGTTTACAGGCTCTTGAAGCAATTAAATTTATAACCGGAACAGGTAAATTGTTGACGGGAAGCCTTTTGACTTTTGACGCTCTCGAAATGAATTTTCACAAAATCAATCTTCCAAAACGTAATCATAACTGTGCTGTATGCGGAGATAATCCTGCAATCACGGAATTAACCGACTATGAACAGCCAGCCTGTGATTTATAGAGGCTTGAAAAAAATGAAAATTATATTGCAAAAAAAAGATTATGAAAAAATTCTTTCACACGCTGAAAATGAAATTCCTAATGAAGCGTGCGGCCTTATAGCAGGAAGCGAAGACGAAAATTTACAGACGAGGACAATCGAAAAAATTTATCTGTTTACGAACTTGGATAAATCGCCTGAACATTTTTCGCTCTCGCCTAAAGAACAGCTCGAAGCAGTAAAAGGACATGAGAACAAACGGCCTAAAATTATTAGGGAATTGGCATTCTCATCCGGCATCTCCGTCAAGACCTTCAGCCGAAGATATAAGACTGGCTTTTGACAAAAATTTGAGTTATTTAATCCTTTCTCTTATGGATTTAGAACGGCCTGTGCTTAATTCGTTTCACATTGAGAACGGCATAAGCACTCAGGAAGAAATATTATTTTATGGAGAGTGATTTTTATGGCAGCGATAGATTATGCAGCTTTGAAAAAAGGCGGCTTTATGCGTCAAAAACAAAAGGGATTTTTTTCGTTAAGGCTCGGAGTTGTCGGAGGACAGGTAACTTCAGAACAGCTTAATGCGGTGATGAAGGTCGCTGATACTTACGGCAAAGGTTATATTCATTTAACATCGCGTCAGGGAATTGAAATTCCGTTTATAAACATTAAGGAAATTGAAGAAGTAAAAGCAGCACTTGCAGAAGGCGGAATAGCTCCAGGTGTTTGCGGTCCGAGAGTTAGAACTGTAACGGCGTGTCAGGGGAATGAAGTATGCCCGAATGCCTGCATTGATACAGAAGAAATGGCTCAAGAACTCAGCTCAAGATATTTCGGGCGTGAACTCCCGCATAAATTCAAACTCGGTGTAACAGGCTGTCAGAACAACTGTCTGAAAGCCGAAGAAAATGATTTAGGCATTAAAGGCGGTCTTGCAGTCAAATGGATTGAAGAAAAGTGCATTTCGTGCGGAGTTTGCGAAAAAACTTGCAGAAATGACGCTATAAAAATCTCTGACGGAAAAATCAGCATAGATTACGAAAAATGCAACAATTGCGGCCGATGTGCTTTTACATGCCCAGCAGATGCTTATGAAACTACCGAAGGCTATTTTGTGTATTTCGGCGGCTTATTCGGCAACACGATTAACAAAGGCACACCGCTAATTCCTTTTATTAAGGATCGTGAAACAGTTTTGAGAGTTTGCGATGCTGCAATAACTTTTTTCAAAGAAAACGCAAAACCAGGAGAACGCTTCAAATTCACGATTGACAGAGCAGGAGAAGAAGCATTAAAAGAAAAATTAATGGAGGCTTACAATGGCTGAAAATGAAATTAAATTTGATGACGAGGTTGATATTACGGATGTTGTATGTCCTGTAACGTTCGTGAAAGTTAAAGTAGCTCTTGAAGAAATTGACGCAGGACAAATTCTTCGGGTTCGTATGAATGACGGCGAGCCTGTCCAAAATGTTCCAAGAAGCGTTAAAGATGAGGGGCATCAGATATTGAAACTCATGAAAAACGATGATGGAACATATAACTTGTTTGTAAGGAAGACTTGTGAATAAATCATGTTCATCAAAAATTTTTTAAGAACTTTTGCTTTGTTTTTATTAATTTTTTGTGTCTCGGCAGCATACGGCAATGAACAGAATGATTTAATAATTTCTGCTGGCACAATAACTGAAAATGCTTCGTTCATTCCTGTCGAAGTTGACGGCACAAAATTAGAAGTTATAGCTGTTCGGGACAGCAAGGGTAAAATCCGCACGGCTTTTAATACTTGTCAAGTCTGTAACGGTTCTGAACTTGCTTATTATAAGCAATCAGGAAATCAGCTTGTGTGTCAGAACTGCGGAAACCGTTTTTCAATGGACAGAGTCGGAGTAAGCGCGGGCGGCTGTAATCCTTATCCGATTCTCGAAAATGAAAGAACGATAACTGATGACAAAATCATTATCCCGAACAGTCTGCTTAAAAAAGCAAAAGATATATTCGCAAGCTGGAAAGTTGAATATTAAAAAATGAAACAGTTTATTATTACGGGAATGACCTGCTCGGCGTGCAGTGCGAGAGTTGAAAGAGTCGTAAAAAAATTGCCGGGTATTGAATCCTGCAGCGTAAGTTTATTAACTAACTCAATGAACGTTGAAGGCACTGCTCCGGATTCTAAGATTATCGAGGCCGTTGTCAAAGCAGGTTACGGCGCAAAAGTCAAAGAAGACGAAAAAAAATCAAAATCTTTGGCTCATGACGAAGAATTATTAGAAGACCGCGAAACTCCGGTTTTGAAAAAACGTCTGATTTATTCCGTTGGATTTTTGTTGATTCTGCTTTATATGTCTATGGGACACATGATGTGGGGCTGGCCGTTGCCTGATTTTATGAAAGACAATCACGTGATGATGGGAATCATTCAGCTTCTTTTAGCCGCGATAATTATGGTGATTAATCAGAAATTCTTTATCAACGGATTCAGAAATTTACTACACGGAGCTCCTAACATGGACACTCTTGTCGCTCTTGGGTCGGCGGCTTCGTTCAATTACAGCACTTGGGCATTACTCGCAATGACTCAGGCGCAATTAATAGGAGATTCTGAAGCTGTGATCGGCTATATGCACGAGTTTTATTTTGAAACAGCCGCAATGATTTTAACGCTTATCACAATCGGCAAAATGCTTGAAGCCCGTTCTAAAGGCAAAACTACGGACGCATTAAAAGGTCTGATGAAATTATCTCCAAAGACTGCAGTTATTATAGAAAACGGCATGGAAAAAATTATTCCCGTTGAAAATCTTAGACGAGGCGATATTTTTGTAGTCCGTCCTGGCGAGAATATTCCAGTTGATGGAATAATAATCGAAGGTTCAAGCGCGGTTAATGAATCAGCTTTGACCGGTGAAAGTATTCCAGTCGATAAGGCGCAAGGTGATATGGTTTCAGCGGCGACTATTAATCAATCAGGCTTTATTAAATGCGAAGCTGTACGAGTTGGTGAAGATACTACGCTGTCGCAGATTATTAAAATGGTAAGTAATGCAGCGGCAACAAAAGCCCCGATTGCAAAAATCGCGGATAAAGTCTGCAGTATTTTTGTTCCGGTCGTAATCACAATCTCGATTATCACGATTATAATTTGGCTTTTTCTCGGAAAAAATTTCGGTCAGGCGTTGTATTATGGGATCGCAGTTCTCGTAATCAGCTGTCCTTGTGCGCTCGGCCTTGCAACACCTGTTGCTATTATGGTCGGCAACGGCATTGGGGCAAAAAACGGAATTTTATTTAAGAACGCCGTATCACTTGAAGAAACTGGGAAAATTAATATTGTCGCTCTCGATAAGACCGGCACAGTTACGGCAGGTGAACCTGAAATTACAGATATTATTACGGCTGAAAATTTCAGCGAAACAGAATTATTAGAGCTTGCCTGCTCGCTCGAAAAGAAAAGTGAACATCCTTTAGCAAAAGCTGTCGTGAACAAAGCCGAATTCATGAATATAAAATCAGAAGAAGTATCAGATTTTCAAGCCCTCGCAGGTAACGGACTGACCGCAAAAATCGAAAATAAAAATTTAGTCGGCGGCAGTTTGAAATTTATAAATTCAAAAATTTCAGTCCCTGATGAAATAAACCGCAAAGCCGAAAAATTATCAGAAGAAGGCAAAACGCCGTTATTATTTGCAATCGATGACAAATTAGCCGGAATAATCGCCGTTGCCGATGTCATAAAGCCCGACAGCGTTCAGGCCGTGAAAGAACTTAAAGATATGAATATCCGTGTAATCATGCTCACCGGCGATAATGAACGGACAGCAAAAGCTATCGGTACGCAAGCCGGAATTAATGATGTAATCGCCGGAGTCCTGCCTGACGGTAAAGAAAGCGTAATCCGAAATCTAAAAAAAGAAGGCCGTACTGCAATGGTTGGAGACGGGATTAATGACGCTCCAGCATTAACCAGTGCTGATATCGGCATAGCGATAGGAGCCGGAACTGATATTGCGATTGACGCGGCTGATGTTGTTCTCATGAAAAACAGTTTGCTCGATGTTCCTGCGGCGATTCGTCTGAGCCGTGCAACTTTGAGAAACATTCATCAAAATTTATTCTGGGCATTTTTCTATAACGTCATCGGTATTCCTCTTGCGGCCGGATTATTTGTTTCAGTCTTAGGCTGGCAGCTTAATCCAACATTCGGAGCGGCGGCAATGAGTCTTTCGAGTTTCTGTGTGGTAACGAATGCCCTGCGGTTGAATCTCTTTGATATTCATAATAATAATAGGAATCTATCATGGTCATCAATGATAAATATCAGGTATTAAAAAATTATATTAACTCGCTCGAGAGCGTTGCAGTTGCGTTCTCGGGCGGCGTTGATTCTACTTTGCTGTTAAAAACTGCTCACGATGTCTTGGGCGATAAAGCTGCGGCTGTTACAGCTTCATCATCTTCATTTCCCGAAAGAGAACTTAACGAATCAAAAAAATTTTGTGCTGAGAATAATATTAGACAAATAATAATTCACTCGGACGAGCTTAACATTCCCGGCTTCAAAGATAATCCGAAAAACCGTTGTTATTTGTGCAAGAAGGAATTATTCACTCAAATTCTCGAAACCGCCCGTGAAAATAATCTCGCTTATGTCGTCGAAGGTTCAAATCTTGATGATTTAGGCGATTATCGGCCGGGACTTCAAGCGATTGAAGAACTTGAAATAAAAAGTCCGTTACGGGCAGCAGGACTTTCAAAAGCTGAAGTCCGGGAACTTTCTTGGGAGTTAGGCTTGCCAACTTGGAATAAACCTTCTTTTGCGTGCCTTGCTTCAAGATTTGTTTACGGCGAGAAAATCACTGAAGAAAAATTAAAGATGGTAGCTCAGGCCGAAGATTTATTAATAAGTCTGGGCTTTCGTCAGGTTCGAGTCAGGATTCATGAAAACATAGCAAGAATAGAAATTCTTCCCGAAGATTTTTCTCTGATAATTCAAGAAGGCACGAGAATAAAAATTTATAACACGCTTAAAGATTTAGGCTTCTCATATGTTACTCTCGACTTAAAAGGCTATCGAACCGGCAGCATGAACGAAGTTATCAATAAATAAGGAAGTAAAAAAAATTGCGGAAAAAAATTCATCTAAAAATCAGCGGCATGACCTGTACAAATTGTAGGGACAGAATCGCAAATAAATTAAATAAAACTAATGGAATTATTAAAGCTACCGTAAGCTATGAAAAAAATTCAGCAGAAATTTCCTATGATGATAATAAAATTTCATTTGAGCAGATCAAAGCAACAATCAACAAATTAGGCTATGAAATTTCTGACGGTAAAACTGATTTTGTTCGCAGCTTAATTATTTTGATGAGTATTATTTTAATTTATAAAATTTTACAATCGAGCGGACTTTTGAATTTTCTTGTTCCGGGTCAGCTTGCCGATTCAAAAATGAGCTACGGAATGTTGTTCTTAATCGGTCTTACGACTTCGTTACATTGTGTAGCAACGTGCGGCGGCATTAATCTCTCGCAATCTATTTCTAATCTCAAAAGTTTTTATCCCGTAATAGCTTATAATTTTGGACGAGTTTTATCTTACACAATTATCGGAAGTCTTTTGGGAGCAATAGGATTTTTTATGAATGGCGCAGAAAAATTTGAGCTTTCCATATTCTTTCAGTCGGCATTAAAAATTACGGCAGGTTTTTTATGGCCGTTATGGGAGCAAAGATGTTAAATCTTCATTCATTCCTGCGCAAATTTTCTTTCCGTTTGCCTAAATTTTTATCAGATAAAATTATTTTAGCTAAAATCGAAAAAAAATCTCATTTTATTATAGGAATTCTGAACGGCTTTATGCCTTGCGGACCGTTACAGGCTATGTGGCTTATTGCATTAGTTACTTGTAATCCTTTAGCAGGAGCTTTATCAATGTTAATGTTTGCTCTTGGAACATTGCCTTTAATGTTGGCGTTTGGTTCTATTGTTTCAGCAATCGGCCGAAAATTTACAGGCTTTATAATGACATCAGGAGCAATCTTAGTAACTGTTATGGGATTAATAATGATTACGCAAGGTATAACTTTGAGCGGTATATTTCACAAACAAAAATTAAATTCACAGGAAATAGCTATAAAAAAGGACTTACAGGTAGTAAACAGCACATTATCATCAGGACGATATCCGAATATTGAAGTCCAAGCAGGAACGCCGGCTAAATGGATAATCAACGCTCCGAAAGGAAGCATTAACGGCTGTAATTATAAATTCATGATTCCTGAGTACGGACTTGAGCACACCTTAAAGACCGGTGAAAACATAATTAATTTCATTCCCGCAAGAAGCGGAACATTTTTTTATCATTGCTGGATGGGAATGATTCAGGGGAAAATATCTGTATATGATTGAGTTCTTTATCTAATTATTTTTTATCAGCGGAATTAAAATTTCGCTGATATTTTGTATTAAGTTGAAAGACTATTATAAATATCCAAAAGGAATTATTCTGTTATCTTTATTAATCGAAGTTAAAGTATCATACGTGCAAATAACTCCACCAGTTCCCAGATTCCTATCAGAAATTTTTTCAAGCACCTTAAAATTTGCAATGTCCTTAATTGTAGGATCAGAGTGTTTTTTGATTTCTATAGGATAAAGAGTTCCATCCTGTTCAATTAGCAAATCAATTTCTTTCATATCTTTATCCCTGTAAAACCATAACGGCGGTTCGAGTATTCCGTTATTATAAAAACTGGAAATAATCTCAGAAATAACCCAGCTTTCAAAAAACGCTCCTGCCATAGCTCCGTTTTGCAAAGTTTCGGGAGTATTCCAACGTGTAAGGTAAGCGACAAGCCCGGTATCAAGAAAATACATTTTCGGAGTTTTAATTGTACGTTTGATGACGTTGTTAAAATATGGCTGTAATAAATACACTATGTTTGAAGCGACAAGAACCGAAAGCCAGCGTTCAGCAGTCGGCTGACTTACCCCTACATCCCTTGCGATTTCGGCAAGATTTAGAAGGCTTCCTGTCCTGGCAGCCGCACTAATCATAAAACGAATAAATTTTCCTTCATCGCCAACCTGAGTTAAATCATGAACATCACGCTCTATATAAGTACGGACATATGCCCCGTAAAACATCTGCCAGTCAAAATCATTGTTTGCCACAAGCTGAGGCATACGACCGCGGTGAATTATTTTCCAAATATCTTTTTGCGAAATATCGGGCAAAAATTTTTTTTTACGTTCAAAATATTCGGTTCGTGGAATAAACGGTTCTGTAAAATCCATGCCATATTCTTCCCTGATAGAAATTCCTGGCAAAGTAATAATTCCAACTCTTCCAGCAAGTGATTCGGAAACATTTTTCATCATATGAAACTGTTGAGAACCTGAAAGAAAAAATAATCCCTTTCCAGAGCTTCTGTCAATTATCATCTTCAACTGAGGAAACAGTTGCGGTGCATATTGAATTTCATCAATGAACAGCGGAGTGTCATGTTCTTTGAGAAAAGTCGATGCTTCATTTCTTGCTGATGCCAAGATTATTGGATCATCAAGTGAAATCCATTCTGCTGAAATTGATTTTCGTAATAACGTTGTTTTTCCAACTTGTCTTGAACCTGTAACAAGAACAGCACCGAACATTTTTGACAGTTTATTAATAATTTTTTCCGCGTGCCTCTTCACGTACATAATAATCACTCCTTTTTAGCCTTATTTAATATTATATATTAAAATAGCCGTATTTTAATGA
The DNA here is from genome assembly GCA_947168585.1 of uncultured Fretibacterium sp. Lineage (GTDB taxonomy): Bacteria > Synergistota > Synergistia > Synergistales > Aminobacteriaceae > JAFUXM01. The sequence continues at coordinate 5,161 of CAMVMK010000041.1, read as the reverse complement.
TTAAAACCGAGCAGTTTTGATTAATGCTCAAATCCTAATTTCAGTTCCAATTTATATTTATAGTAAGTGTTGGGGCTCACGTGAAGGTTTCTTGATTTTTCGTTCGGATCGGCAGTCATGTTAATAATTGCGATAACTTCACGGTCGGAGTTTGTGCCGCGAAAATCTTTGCTGTACTTCAGAATTAATTGCTGAACAGGAAATTTTTTCTTGATGTTAAGTTTCGAGCCGAATTTTTGACCGATTTGTTTCCCGTTACGCCGGGCGGTTTCAATTCCCTCACGAGTCCGCTGATGTAAATCTTCGACTTCCTTTTGTGATTGCTCAAACGCAAGCTGAATTTGTCTGCGCGCTAAAGTTAAAATATAGTCATTCAGAGCGTCAAGAATTGATTTTATGAGTGCGTTTGTTGCTTCGTCGCCGGAATTAAGATTAAGCGAAATTTTTTTCTCTTGAAGCGTTTTTCTGTAAGTTGACGTGTTAATGTGAGGCTCTTTTAAGAATATTAGTTCAACGCCGTTATTATAAAGTTCCTGATAAAGTCTGAAACCGTCATCAGCGTTACGGGACATTCGAGAAACGCTGTCAAAAATAATAGTGTCGCCGGATTTCACTGATTTTACGAGTTTATCAAGTTCTTTGCGCCCTTGAAATTTAGAGCCTGTGAAAGCTTCTTGAATAATCATAGCATCAGGAAAAAACTTGATAATATTTCTAACCTGACGCTCAATATTTTGCTTGGAAGTACTTATGCGGCAATAGCCGTAGATTTTATTCATAATTAAATCGCAGTAACCCCAAGTGAATTTGCCAATTTAAGAATTACGTCTTCTGAAAGCCTACTGATTTTTTTGATAGCGGACAGCGGATAATTGTCCTTGAGCATATCAGAAGCAACTTGCGCTTGATTTTGTTCAATACCGCGTTCAATACCTTGTTCAATGCCTTCAAGACGTTCATAAGCTAAAACCTTTTCCTGATCATATTCAGTCAAAAACATTCCCTTCACCTCTGCCTTATTTTTCAACAAAAACTTCTTGATTAAAAAATCGTCCGGCATTTCATCAAGTGCTGCATCAACGGCTGCTTCAATGTCGTGAAAAATTTTCTCGTATCTTCTGATAGCGTCAACGAGCCAAGCGTATTCTTTAAGAGGTTCGCACGCTTCCATGAGTGCTTTATTTTTCCCGTAGTTGATATTTATCATAGTAACTTTAACTTCAATATCGCCATCGCCGCCAAACGCATCGCTTAATCGAAGCTCTTCACGCTCGGGTCTGTCGCTCCGGCCGTTATAAAAGCAAATACATTTAGGACGCGGCAATGAAAGAAGTTTAGTACCGTACTGCTTATGCTGATAGCCATGCTCTACAATATATGCTTCATAAAGTTTTGCGGCATAAATAAAAATTCTTAACGGAACGTTCGGATTGAATGAACTCTGATGTCCCCAGATAATCAACTCGTTCAAAATTGCTAATATAAATGAAGCATCATTCTTCATTCCAAGATAAACGGCATCTTCAATAGTGTTGAATTGAATGTCGTCCGGGTTATCGTAATTAGAGCCGTTTATAGCGTTGTAGAGACTCAAAGTCCATTGCTTATTTTCAGGATTGCCGAAAATGAATTTGAAGACTCTGTCTTTATGATGATAATTTATGCTCAATTAAAAAATCGCCTCGCTTAATATTAAATTTAACCATTTTGAGGTTTATATTAAATTTTAACCGCTGAATGACTTTTTGTTAAGTGCTGAAATAATTATTAAAATTAGCGAGCGTTTGTTTTTATATTTCTATAATTCTAATTTACGTTAAGTAAACTTTAATGTTGACATATGTATTACAATAGTAATACTTTTATGAGAGGAGTTTATTAATATGCCAAAAGAAGCTACTATGCAAATTAGGATGGATTCAGACTTGAAAGCGCAGGCTGAGGCTTTATATAGAAAGATGGGAACTTCGTTTGCAGAAGCTGTCAGAATTTTTGCCAAGCAAAGTGTTGAGGAGAATGCAATGCCGTTTACAATACGTGTACCCAAGCGCAACATAACTTTAGGCGTTGCAAATGGGAAATATGTTATTCCTGACGATATCGATAAACATAACAACGAAATTGCTTCTATGTTTGGCGTGGAAAAATGAATATTTTGCTTGATACTCATATTGTTTTATGGGCTATTACCGAGCCGAACAAACTTTCTAAAAAGGCTCTTGAACTTCTTGAAGACAATAATAATAACTTTTACGTCAGCATTGCTTCCGTATGGGAAGTTGCTATAAAAAATATTAGGCATCCTGAAGATATTCCTATGTCAGATTTTGAATATGTGAATTTTTCTGTAATATCCGGCTTTGAAATTTTACCGTTGAAAGTGGAACATATATTTACTTTGAAAACTTTGCACAGATCTAAAAATGCCCCTGAGCATAATGATCCGTTTGATAAAATTATGATTTCTCAAGCTAAATCCGAAGGCTTCTATCTTCTAACAGATGACAAATTACTGCCATTTTACAATGAAAGTTGCATTATTTACGTTTAATTAAAATTCATGAACTCTGAAAAGTTCGCTAAATACCATAATCGAGCAGTTTTGATACTTTTTCTCAGTGCTGTAAAATACAATAAAATTTCATTCTCATAACTTATGCTCATAAATGGAGGCGATTTTTTGATTTTCGGTTACGCTCGCGTAAGCACAAATTCTCAAGCTCGTGATGGAAATTCTCTCGAAGCTCAAGTTAAAGTTCTCCAAGAAGTCGGTGCAGAAAAAATTTTCTCGGACGTTTTTTCAGGAACAAAAAATAATAGACCTGAACTCGATAAACTTTTGAAAATCATTCAGTCCGGCGATAAACTTATTATTACGAAGCTCGACAGAATCGCTCGAAGTGTCATTCACGGCATTCAGCTTATTGAAAATCTCAGCGATAAAGGCGTAATTATTGACGTTTTGAACATGGGCATCATCGACAATTCTCCGACAGGAAAATTAATCCGAAATATTATGTTATCGTTTGCTGAGTTTGAACGCGACTTAATAATGCAAAGAACTCTTGAAGGTAAAGCTGTCGCACGTCAAAATTCCGACTTTCGTGATGGCCGTCCTAAAAAATTTTCAAGAACGCAAATTAATCACGCTCTTGAACTATTAAAAACTCATTCCTATAAACAAGTTGTAGCGATGACAGGCATAAGCAGAGCAACTATAGCAAGGGCTAAGGCCGTTCAAAAACTCGTCTACGATAGCTAAAAAATACTAAACATTAGATATACGATAAAAGCATATGAAGCATACTATATTTTATTATTTTTAGATAATAATTGATTTTATTTAATATGTTTAAGCATATGAAGTATATTTAAAACACATATACAGCATATAAAATTAAATTCTTAAAATTTTTCATGCAAGAAAAATTGAATTTATATTTCGGATAAAAACATCTCGAAATTTTACGGAGAATTTTTCTTTATAAAATTTTGACAACTTATTTCTGTAAAAATATAATAACATTTAAGACATATGATTTAAGCATATGAAGCATGTAAAAATGTTATAAATAATTAAATTTTATGTAAAATCTTCATATGTATAGACATATGAAGTATATGGTATAAACATTTGAGATATTTAAGGCATATGAGGTGAAATTTTGAAGACTTTTATTCTTGCGAATCAAAAAGGCGGTGTCGGAAAATCTACAACCGCTGTCAATATCGCAACAATTCTAAAAAATAAAGGTAAACAAGTCCTTTTTATTGACGCAGACCCACAGGGAAATTCTACAGATTCTTTCAAAGCAAAAATTAAAGATGTCCCAACTCTTTATGACGTAATTCTTGATGATGAGCGTATCCCTATCGCTGAAGCAATTCAAAAACTTGAACTTGGCGATATTGTCGCTTCCGATCCGCTCCTAACTAAAGCAGATTCTATTCTTCTTAATGACGTTGAGGGAATTTACCGATTTCAAGATGCCCTGACAAATTTATCAGGCTATAACTTCGTTATAATCGACACTGCTCCTTCAATGAATAGTCTGCTACATTCGTGCCTAATCGCCGCCGATCGCGTCATCATTCCTGTTACTGCTGACAGATACGCCATTCAAGGACTTTATCAGCTAAACGACACAATTAACGCCGTTAAACGGAGGCAAAATAATAAATTAAAAATTTCAGGACTGCTCTTGACTAAGTATTCGGAAAGACGCTTGCTTGACAAAGAAGTCAAAGAAACTTTAGAACAAACTGCTCAAGAAATGAACACGAAATTATTTTCAACGACAATCCGTGAGAGTGTCAAAGTTAAAGAAGCTCAAGCCCTACGATGTTCTCTGATGAATTACGCGCCGGAAGCAACTACTGCTCAGGATTATAAAAATTTCGTTGATGAACTTTTGAAAGAAGAGGTGTAAAAATTATGGCAAGAAAAAAATTCCCTGACCTTGCAGAAAATTTTTCTGAAAGTATCCCTGAAACTGCGGACAATATTCCGCAAGCCACTCATGAAAACGAAGGCACTTACATTTCAAGAGCCGTAGCAACTCAGATAGAAAATTCTCGGCAAGATAAAGTTATCGAAAATCGCAATTTAGAACTCGGAATGTCGCAAGGACGAAAAGGTCTGAAACTTAAACGCATGACTATGGCATTTTCAGATGTGAATTACGACTTCATGAGAACTTATGCACGTCAAAAAGGCATTACAGCTACTCAACTCGTTAATGATTTACTCTCGGAACTCCGCAAAGCCGTTTATAAATATTAATTAATTTTCAAGCAATGACACAGCGGTTTATTATTCATATTGACATGGATTGCTTTTACGCCGCTGTCGAGGCGAGAGATAATCCGGCTCTTCGAGGCAAACCTTTAATAATCGGCTCGCTTCCGCAAGAAAGAGGAGTCGTTTCAACGTGCAGTTATGAAGCGCGGAATTTCGGCGTTCATTCGGCAATGAATATAAAAGACGCTTACAGACTCTGCCCGAACGGAATTTTTATGCACCCTAATTTTGAAAAATATAAACGTGTTTCAAGACAGCTTCACGAAATTTGGGAAAATTATTCCGATATTTTTGAATACGTTTCTTTAGATGAGGGATATTTAGACGTTTCACACGTTAATTCTGCTCAAAACGCCCGAA
>CAMVMK010000040.1 GCA_947168585.1 uncultured Fretibacterium sp. | reverse complement strand
AATGTTAATTATTCAGTGTTTTTACTATATACATTTTTTAAGTTTTTTAGCTATATAAGCATTGATTTACGGTGTCGGCGTTGCTCCCTCCGTGCCCGTGATAGTGTAAAATAATGGAGGGAAGAAAATTAAGTGAAAGAAGATTACAAACGACACGATATTTCAGACAGAGCTTGGAATTTGCTTGAACCTCATCAGGTGCGTGGGGACGTGTGGCTAAAGATAACAGAAAATTTATAAACGCTGTTGCTTGGATTTTACGTACAGGAGCACCTTAGAGAGACTTACCGCCTGACTATGGGGACTGGGAAAACACGCACCGCCGTTTCTGTCGTTGGAGAGACAGCGGGGTATGGGAAAAGTTATTCAAATTATTTGTCCAAGATCCTGATTTTTAATGGCTTATGATAGATGCTTCATATATCAAAGTTCATCCACACGCGGCAGGAGCAGTCGGCGGTACCCAAGCCATGGGGCGCACAAAAGGGAGCTCAACACGAAAATACACCTTGCAGTAGATTCGTTTGGAATGCCTGTTCGCGTTATTGTTACGGATGGAACTGTTGCAGACTGTCCAAAAGCAGGTGAACTTATTGAAAGGATTGACGCAGATTATCTTTTGGCAGACAGGGGATATGATACTGACAATGTTATTGAACAAGCCGACAGCGCGAAAATGGAAGCGGTAATCCCGCCGAAAAACAATCGAAAAAATCAACGGAAATATGATAAAAATATATATGAGAACCGTTATCAGGTCGAAAAGAGTTTTCTGAAGATGAAAGGCTGGCGCGGAATAGCGGTAAGGTACTCAAAAACGAGCTCATCTTATAGAGCTTCAGTTCAAATTCGCTGTATGTTTATGCGGCTTAATATTTTATGGCGACACCATCTAGGCCTGGAGTTCAAATCTCCTCAAGCGCGCTATTTTTATTTTACCTAACTGTTCAAAATAATAATGTTATAATCATACCAAAATTTTTTGAAAACTTCTGATATTTTTTAAGGAGTAGATTATTGTGCTTTTTTTATCTTTTATTTCTGCGGCGGCGGCTCTTCATAATCTCGCTGAATGTTTGAAAGAATTAGTGCCCGGCTTAATTGAAAAAAGCGGCATTGAACTTTACGTTTTACTCATGTTAGTAAGTGTCTTGCTTGCTGTCTTAGGTGTTTGGTTCATGGCTATGAAGAAAAAATCTGCAACTCTTATGTTAATATCAGCGGCGGTAATCTGTATGGCTGAAAATCTTTTAGGCGCAAATTCTTCACTCACGTTCTTATGGACATTTGCTTATGCACTTGCAGGGGGCGGCTGTTTTTATCAGATAAATTTAGGCATGAAATTCCCGAACTACGGTTTCATCAGAAATAACCGTGAACTTGTAGAAAAAACTATAGGTCAGCTTGCGGACACCGAAAAAATCATGAAAGAGCAAAAAGAATGGATAATCAAAATAAACGAGTTCATGAAAATTTACGGGGCTTTGACTTATTATATTTATGTAACTCTGATAGTTTATTGTATATTAACGCCGGGATTTTATTTTTATAAATACATTAAAAAATTGCCGGCTGAAAATATTTTTTATGATTCAGGAAAATGGACTTTATTGTGGTTTGCTGTAATCGTTGCATTAGGCGAAATTCAGCGGAGATATTTTATCAGCGATAATTAAATTTTTACGGAGGAGGATTATTCTGAAAAAACATTTACTCGTAATCTCGCAATATTTTTATCCTGAAACTTTCAGAATTAACGACATGGCTGCCGAGTGGATCAGGCGCGGTTATAAAGTTACGGTTTTGACGGGGATACCTAATTATCCTATGGGAAAATTTTTTACGGGCTATTCATGGACAAAACGAAGACGCGAAACCTGGCAGGGCATGGAAATAATCAGAATACCTTTAATAGCACGCGGGCACAGTTCTATCGGAATGGCAGCGAATTATTTATCGTTCGTAGCATCCGGCTGGCTGTGGAATATTTTTAACGATGTCAAAGCCGATTTAGTTTTTAGTTTTGAAGTCTCGCCGATGACTCAAGTTAATGTCGGCTGCTGGTACGCTGAAAAACATAAAATTCCTCATTTTATTTATGTTCAGGATTTATGGCCGGATAATATTATTACTGTTACGGGAATTAAAAATCCTTTAATAATAAAGCCCATAGATAGAATGGTAGATAAAATTTATAAACAGGCTGATAAAATTTTTGTTCCGAGTCCGTCATTCGTCGAGTCTATTTTAGAAAGAAAAGAAAAAGTTAATCCCGAAAAAATTTATTATTGGCCTCAATATGCAGAAGATTTTTACAGACCTCTTGAACGTCAAAAAATTGATTCAATTCCCGATGATGATAATTTCAAAATCGCTTTCACGGGCAATATCGGACGCGCTCAGGGTATCGAAATTCTGCCGGAAGCTGCTGAAATTTTAAGGGACGAAAAAATAAAATTTATAATCGTCGGAGACGGACGTTATCAAAGCGAATTTGAAAATCAAATTGAAAATCGCGGCGTTAAAGATAAATTTATAATGATCCCCCGAGTTCAGGCTGAAAAAATCCCGGAAATTTTAAGCGCGTGCGATGCAGGTTTTATAAGTTTTAATGACGCTGATTTATGGAAAAAAACTATTCCTGCAAAATTGCAATCTTATATGGCTTGCGGAAAGGCTATAATTGCTTCGGCTTCCGGCGAAACTCAAAGAATTATTAACGAAGCTGACTGCGGAATTTGTTCGCCGCTCGGAAATTCTGAAGCATTAGCTGAAAATATTAAAAAATTAATTAATTCCAATATAAAATTATTAGGACAAAACGCCCGCAAATATTTTGAAAATCATTTTAATAAAAAAATTTTGATGGACGAAATGGATAAATTTATAAATGAGTTTACGAATTGAATTTTTTTCCGCTTATATACTATTTTTATTTTAATTTTCTTATGATAAAATTCAGCTAATTAAAGTAATTTTTTTCCATAAATTTTATTCACGGAGGTATTTATTAATATGAAAAAACTCGTATGTATGCTTCTTGCAGTGTCGCTTATCGTTTGCGGAGCAGTTGCTGCTTCAGCTGAATTCAAGTTTGAGCGCAAAGTCAGCATCGTCTGCCCTTGGGGTGTAGGCGGCGGCGCAGATTCAACTCTCCGTCCTATGGCTAATCTGCTCAAAGAAATTCTCGGTCAGGAAGTCGAAGTCGTCAACGTTACAGGCGGAAACGGTGTTACAGCAATCGAATACGTTTTCAAACAGCCTGCTGACGGTTATACTTTCATGCTCGGAACACAGAGCCTTTTCATGCAGGACATTCAGGGAACAACGTCAATGAATTTCAAAGACGAATTTATCCCCGTTGCCCGTCTTGTTCACGCTGTCAACGTCATCGTTGCTTCAAAAAAGGCTATGGAAGTCAAAGGCTACAAAACTTTCTCCGAAATGAAAAAATATGTTGAAGAACACCCGTTCGGAGTCAGCGTCGGAATGCTCACAAGCACAGGACTTGACGGAGCTTCATTAAAGCAGGCTCTTGAAGGTCTCGACATTCTTGACGTTTCTTATCCGTCAGGCTCGGAAATGAATTCGGCTCTTGTCGGCGGACACATTGACATCATGGTAACAGGTACGGACGAAATTTCAGGCTTAATCGAGGCCGGAGATATTGTCCCGCTTCTTACTCTTGCTGAAAAGAGAATGAACCGTTATCCTGACGTTGAATGCTCAGTCGAACTCGGAATTAATTCAGTTTTAGGCCCTGCGAGAGGAATTTTCGCAAAGAGAGGAACACCGGTCGAAGCTATTGACGCATTAGCGGCAGCAGTCGAAAAAGCAGCGCAGGATCCTTCATGGAAAGAATTTTTAATTCAGGGCTGCTACGATGAAAGACCCGGATTTGCCGGTCCAGCAGAATACGCCGAAGACTGCGAGAAAGATTACAAACTTCTCACGGATTATCTTAAATCTGAAGGCGTTATGAAAAAAGACTATTACAACAACTAATAAAATTTAAGGAGTGAGGAAAATTCAAGCCTCACCCCTAATTTTTTTCTTAAAATTATAAAGGAGAAATATTCACGTGTTTGAATTAATTTGCAACGTCCTATTATGGTTAGGGCTGCTTTATGCTTACTGTTTCAACGTTCTTGAAGCTCCAATTCCCGAAAGAACAGCACGCAATCCCTATACCCTTAAGCCCGATGTTTGGCCGAAAGCGATTATAATTTTACTGCTCATCTGCATTGCTATAAACATAATTAATATAATCCGCAAAAATAAAAATAATCCGGAATTCAAACTTGACGCTTTAATGAGTATCCGCGCCCGTCTCTGCATAGGCATAGCGTTAGTATTAGCGGCGAGTTTTATTCTTGAGCCTTTAGGATATATGCCGACTTGCGTTCTTGTTTTATTCTTTTACGGACTTTTGCTCGGACAGACTCACGTTATAAGGCTTGCTGTTTTTTCGGTTTTAGTAACGATAGTGCTTTATGTTGTGTTCAGCGTCTTGCTTTCTGTAAATTTACCGCGCGGTACTATACCGGAACTGCGGAATTTTGCGCTTTACGTTGAAAGTATTGTAGCGTCAGTGAAATCGGCAATAATGTAAGGGGGAAAAAATTATGTCAACATGGGATTTATTTGTAAACGGCTTCAGCGTATTTCTTGACCCTTACACAGCTTTGATGGTTGTATTTGCTATTGTAGTTGGTACAATTTTCGGGGCTTTGCCTGGTGTCAGTGCAACAATGGCAGTTGCTCTCGGACTTCCTTTCACGTATTCAATGCAGCCTATTCCGGCTATAGTATTTTTAGTAGCTGTATATTGCTCATCAATAACGGGCGGCAGTATCACTGCTATTTTGTTCAAAATTCCCGGAGTTCCTTCGAGTGCTCCTACAACTTTTGACGGTTATCCAATGGCACAGCGCGGCGAGGCCGGCAAGGCTTTAGGAATTGCATTAGGAAGTTCAGCTATCGGCGGACTTGTTTCAGCTATTGCAATGCTCACGCTTTCACCGCAATTAACTCAGGCCGCTTTGTCATTCAGTCCTGCAGATATTTTTGCAATTACTTTCATGGGACTTTCGATTTTAACTTGCTTAGATTCTAAAAATATTTTAAGGACTTTAATCTCCGGTCTTTTCGGATTATTGCTTGCCTGCGTAGGACAAGACCCGATGTATGCTGTACAGCGTTTGACTTTCGGATCAGGCGAATTAATTGCAGGTCTTGAAATGATACCCGTTTTAATTGGTATTTTCGCGGTTACAGAAGTCTTGAAACAGACTAAAGAACGCAAAAAACTTGCAAATGAACACGATACAGGCAGCGTAAATACAAAAATGCCGTCGTTCAAAGAATGGTGGGGAATTAAATGGCTTTTAGCCCGCTGCTCAGTAATTGGAACGGTTATCGGAATTTTGCCCGGTGCCGGTGCAACGATTGCATCATTCCTTTGTTATTCGAGCGAAACAAAATTATCCAAACACCCTGAAAAATTCGGTACAGGAATTATAGACGGTGTAGCAGCTTCCGAAACAGCTAACAACGCGGCTACGGGCGGTGCTATGGTTCCGCTGCTTTCATTGGGTATTCCGGGAGGCAACGCGGCCGCCGTTATGATGAGCGCATTAGTATTAAAAGGCGTACAGCTTGGGCCTTTGCTTTTAGTCAACCAGCCTGAATACTTGAGTGCAACGTTTGCTTCAATGGTCGTTACAAATATTTTGATGGTAGTTGTTGCTATTGGTATTGCAAAAGTTTTCGCTCAGATTTTGGCCGTTCCTTACTCATATTTAGGGCCTATAATCATAATGCTTGCTATAATCGGCTCTTATGCAACTAACATGAGCATAGCTGACGTTAAAATCATGGCTATTGCCGGCGTAATCGGCTTAATAATTTCAGCCTGCCACTTCAACAGTGCTGCTTTAATTTTGGGCTTAGTTTTAGGCGTAATTTGCGAAGGAAACTTCAGCCGCGCTTATACTATCAATAGAGCTGATGTAATTGGTATGTTCTCGCGTCCTGTCGCAGGGACTTTAATGGTCATCAGCATTTTGTTATTAGTATGGCCGATAATTTCAAGTTTCTTTAAGAAAAAGGAAGCATAAAAATCTTTTGCCCGCCTTCTCTGATATTTTTTCAGGGGAGGCTTTTTTATTTTTTTATTTTATATTAGGAGGTTTTATTTTGGATATTGAATATTTATTATGGCTTCAGAATTGGCGCGAAGCTACGGGAAATTTTTTGACTCCTTTTATGTCGGAATGGTCAAATTTTTCTGTCGGATTGCTTGTGTTAGTTCCTGTTTTTATATATTGGTGCGTAAATAGGCGCGCAGGACTTTTTTTAATGATGTCGTATGCAGTCAGCCAAATAATTAATGCAATATTAAAATTAACTTTTTGTGCTTACCGTCCTTGGATAAGAGATAAAAGAATTGTTCCGGCAGAAAATGCTATAAAAAAAGCTGGCGGCTACTCATTTCCAAGCGGACACACAATGGAAGCTACACCAATTTTCGGGGGGCTTGCTGTACTTTGCAAAAAAAATAAACATTCGTGGTTAATCACTTTGCTTTTAGCAGTTGCAATTTTCATGACTGCTTTTTCTCGAAATTATTTAGGTGTTCACACGCCTCAAGATGTTGTAGTCGGAACTTTATTCGCCTTAATAGCGATATGGATTGCAGCAAAAATTTTTGCATATATCGAAAAAAATCCCGAGAAAGAAAATTTAATTTTGCTTTCGGGCGTGATTTTCGCCGCTTTAACTCTCGTTTATGCTGAATTTAAGTCTTATCCTGTCGATTACGTTGACGGAAAAATTTTAGTTGATCCCGTTCCGATGACGCGCCACGCATATAAAGCCGCCGGAATGTTTTTGGGCTTTGCAACAGGCCGTTTTCTTGAAAAAAAATTCGTGAGATTTTCGCCGACCGGCTTCGAGTTCAAAAAGTTTGCCGTAGCTTTCATAGGGCTTCTTATTTACTTTTTTATAGTAACTAAACTCGATCATGCTCTGAGAGATACCGCGCTCAAAGTTCACAAAGGTTATTTTGTGTCGGGATTTATCAATGCTTTTTTCCAGATTTTTTTGTGGCCTTGCGTGATAAAAAAATTTGCGAACTAATTGATAAATCAAAAATTTTCTGATAGAATACTCGCGTTTTCCAAAAATAATTAAATTTTATAAAAGTCCGAAAGGAAGTTAGCAATAGATGCCGAAGTTGTTAATAATTGCTGATGACTTTACGGGAGCTTTGGACACAGGCGTTCAATTTTCCTCGCGCGGAGCGGAGACGAAAGTCATCACAGATTTAGAATACGATTTTTCGCGGGCTGACGGTCTTGATGTTTTAGTTTTTGATTCTGAAACAAGACATTTACCGGCTGCGAAAGCGTATGAAACTATTAATGATTTTGTTGAGCGTGCTGCTTCCAAATTTTCTTATATTTATAAGAAAACAGATTCGGGGCTTCGCGGTAATATCGGGAGCGAACTGGCCGCCGCTATGGACGCTCTGAAACTCGAAAAAATGCCGTTTATTCCTGCATTCCCTAAAATGAATAGAGTAACAAAAAACGGCGTTCATTATATTGACGGTGTGCCGGTTTCTGAAAGTATTTTTGGAAAAGATCCTTTTGAACCCGTTAAAAATTCAGATGTCAAAGCAATTATCGCTGAACAAACAGATAAAGAAGGTATACAAGTTTTTGACGCTGAATCGGACAGCAATATGAAAAATATTGCGGATTCTTTAGGGCTTGACAGATTAAAATTAACGGCAGGCTGTGCAGGATTTGCGGAAATTTTAGCAGATAAATTAGGCTTCAACGGTGAGAGCGGAAAAATTCCGGCAATGCCTGAAAAATTCTTTTTAATCTGCGGCTCAGTCAATCCCGTTACACAAAAACAAATGGATTACGCGGAAGCTCACGGATTTAAGAGAATTTGTTTAAGCGTTGAACAAAAATTAAATGAAAATTGGCCTGAAAGTCAGTCTTGCCAACAATCCGCTAAAACATGGCTTAAAGAAATTGAAAATTCACACGCAATTTTAGATGCAAATAACCCGAACGAAACACAAAAAACAGAGGAATTTATAAAATCTCATAATCTAAATATAAATCAAGTCCGCATAAGAATTTCTCACGCTATAACGAGCGCGGCGAAAACTCTTTTGGATAACGGGCTTGAAGCGCGTTTGATGTGTGTCGGAGGCGATACTTTACTTGCTTTAATGCAATATGTCGGAGTTCATGAACTTGTACCAATTTGCGAGATTGAAAAAGGCGTTGTGCTTACGTCATTTAATTATAACAATAAAAATTACAGCATTATGACAAAATCAGGCGGTTTCGGAGAAGAAAATTTGCTCGTAAAAATCGCCGGAAATATTAAATGAGGAGGTTTTATTTTGCTTACAAAATACAGTTTGGGAATGCCTAATACAGTTTTCGGCGGTGAAAATTCAATGAGTAATATTGAGACCGTTTTGAAAACTGAAAATGTTAAGAAACTGGCAATTTTCACTGATAAGGGTCTTCAAAAATTAGGACTGTTGGATTATCCGTTAAGTGAAGTCAAAAAAGTCGGCGTTGACTATGTTATTCTTGATGATCTTCCGCCCGAACCTACATATGAACAGGCTCAAAAATTAGTTGACCAGTGCAAAGAAGCTAAAGCAGATTTTATTATCGCTGTAGGCGGCGGGAGCGTTATGGACACTGCAAAACTCGCAAGTATCTTAATGACTGATGATTATGGAATTAAAGATTTGCTTGACGATCCTAAAAAAGCTCACAAGTATATCAAAACTTTGTTGATACCAACGACAGCCGGAACAGGAAGCGAAGCTACTCCGAACGCAATAGTTGCAGTGCCGGAAAAACAGTTAAAAGTCGGAATTGTAAATAACGCAATGATTTCGGATTATGTAATTTTGGACGCGGTTATGATTAAAAATCTTCCGAGAAAAATTGCAGCTGCTACAGGCATAGACGCGCTTGCTCACTGCATAGAATGTTTCACAAGCAACAAAGCTAATCCGTTCAGCGATACTTTTGCAATGGAAGGACTTGACTTAATTCTCAATAATTTAGTTCCTGCCTGCGATGACCCGGAAGCAATGAACGCAAAACTCGCAATGCAAATCGGAAGTTTTTACGGCGGTGTTGCTATTACGGCTTCAGGAACTACAGCAGTTCACGCTTTGAGTTATCCTTTAGGCGGAAAATATCACATTGCACACGGAGTATCTAATGCAATTTTGTTAGTTCCCGTAATGAAATTTAATGAGCCTGAAATAAGGCCGTTGCTTGCAAAAGTTTATGACAGATGTATGAAAGGCAACGCCGCGACAGAAGACGCAAAGAGCAAGGCTGTAATTGATAAACTTGACGAAATTGTAAAACATTTAGATATACCAAAGAGCCTTAAAGATTTTGGTGTACCTGAGAGCGATTTAGATTCTCTTGTTGCGTCAGGCATGGAAGTTACAAGGCTTTTAGTCAATAACCGCCGTAAAGTTACGCCGGAAGACGCACGCAAAATTTACCTTGAAATTATGTAATAAGGAGGGATTTTGATAATGAGTAAAGTTGAAATTAAGGGAATTATCCCGCCGATTTTAACGCCCATGAATGACGATGAGAGCATTAACGAGGCTGAACTTCGTCATCAAGTCAACCGTATGATTGATGCAGGAGTCAGCGGAATTTTTGCTTTTGGTACAAACGGCGAGTCTTACGCTTTGAGCCATAAAGAGAAAGTTCAAATTCTTAAAATCGTTGTAGATGAAACTAAAAAACGTGTTCCAGTCTATGCAGGCACGGGCTGTGTTACAACGCGCGAGACAATTACACTAAGCAAAGAAGCCGAAGAAATTGGTGCGGATATTTTATCCGTCATCGTTCCTTATTTCGCGGCCGCCTCGCAGGACGAACTTTATGAACATTATAAAGCCGTAGCTGAAGCTGTAAATCTTCCTGTCGTTCTTTATAACATTCCGGCCAGAACTGGCAACGCTTTAGCCCCTGCAACTGTTGCAAGACTTGCTAAAGATATACCAAATATTTTGGGCGCAAAAGATTCAAGCGGTAATTTCGACAACATGAAGCAGTATATCGAATTAACGCAAAATATCGGAAAAGATTTCAGCGTTTTATCCGGCAACGATTCGTTAATTCTTCCGGCTTTAATGTTCGGAGGCAAGGGCGGAATTGCAGGATGTGCAAACGTTTTTCCTCACACAATGGTCGAAATTTACGAGGCTTTCACAGCGGGAGATATTGAAAGAGCTAAGAAAGTTCAAGACAGCATCAGAATTTTCCGCAACTGTTTCAAATACGGCAATCCTAACACGCTTGTAAAAATCGCGGCCGGATTGTTAGGAGATCCTGTCGGACCATGCCGCAGACCTTTCAGCAAAATTACGCCCGAAGGCATGGAAGCACTGAAGAAAACTCTCGAACAATGCAAGGCTAACGGCCTTCATTAAATACAAATTTTTAAGGAGGTAATTAACCGAATGAACAGACCAATTTTAGGGATCAGCATGGGTGATCCTTTCGGCAACGGCCCTGAGATAAGTATCAAAGCATTAGCAGATAAGACTGTTTATGACCGTTGCAGGCCGCTTATAGTCGGCGATGTTTCAAGCATGGAATACGCCGCTAAAGTTGCAAAAAAAGTTTCGGGTATTGATGTAAAAATCAACCCCGTTAAGGACGTAAAAGACGCTAAATTCGAGTTCGGAACGATTGATGTTTTCGATATGGGTATCATCAAACCGTCAGACATTCCGGGCGATCCTGAAAATCCTAAACCTTTCGGGATCGGCGCAACAAAATTAGGCGGTGAGGCGGCTTATCAATACGTTGTAAAAGTCATTCATATGGCTTTGAACAAAGAAGTTGACGCTACAATCACAAACGCTCTCAGCAAAGAAGCTATCAACATGGCCGGGCATCATTATTCAGGCCATACAGAAATTTATGCTGATGAGACAAAAACTAAAAAATATGCAATGATGTTAGCTCACGAAGGCTTGAGAGTTATCCACGTTTCAACTCATGTATCTTTGCGCGAAGCCTGCGACAGAGTTAAAAAGGAACGTGTCCTTGACTGCATTAGGCTTGCTAATAACGCAATGAAAGCTATCGGAATTGAAAATCCTAAAATCGGCGTTGCGGGATTAAATCCACATTGCGGTGAAGATGGTATGTTCGGACGCGAAGAAATTGACGAAATTCAGCCTGCCATCGATGAAGCCATGAAAGAGGGCGTTAATATTCCCGAGAAAAAGCCTACGCCCCCAGATACAGTTTTCAGCAAAGCTCTCGGCGGGTGGTACGATATTGTCGTTGTAATGTACCACGATCAGGGACATATACCGCTTAAAGTTAAAGGTTTTGTCTACAACAAAGAAGAACATCATTGGGAAGCTGTTGCGGGTATCAATGTAACTTTAGGACTCCCGATTATCCGCGCAAGTGTTGATCACGGCACAGGTTTCGGCCACGCAGGAGACGGCGGAGCAAACGCTTTGAGCCTTGTCAACGCTATGGATTACGGAATTTTACTCGCAGGCGGTAAATAGTAATTGTGAAAAAGAGATTAAAAAGTAAAATTCTTTTAGTCTCTGATTTTATATAATTTTTATTGGAGGTATTTTTCAATGAAAAAGTTTGTTTTTGCATTAGTGTTAGTATTCTGCTTCAGTGTTGCTGCATGTGCTGAACTCACTGAGCCCGTTCATTTAACATTTGCCGCGCAGGAAGTCGGCACCGGAGCTTATTCAGTATCCGCAGCCATTCAGGGCGCATTGCTTAAAGGTCTTCCGAAAGATTCTACAATCGACCTCACAACAAACTCACCCGGCGGCGTTGGTGCTCCCGTTCTCATTCAGAGAGGCCGCGCTGATTTAATCGTTGCTAATGCCGGTCCTTCACTCTGGAGCTATGCACGCAAAAAAGCTGATTACCAATTCGGCGACTGCCCTGATGTCCGCAGTATTGCAGGCGGCTTAGGCCATGCGTTTGCTAATGTTATGTTCACAAAGAAATTTGTTGAAAAATCAGGATGCACAACTCTTGAAGAAGTCATCGAAAAGAAAGTTCCTATCCGTTTAATCACAAAGAAAAACGGCTCGCTCGGCGAACTTACAGCTGAAAGAATTATCGAAGCGTGCGGAATTTCTATCGCTGATTTCATGGCTTTTGCTACATGGGAAAAATCAGGAACTGACGCAATTAAATCAGGTATCCAGGACGATCTCTATGACGCGACAATCGACCATATCGACGCAGGACAGGCAACAACAACTGAAATTTGCTTAACTCACGATATGCACTTTGTACAGCTTAGCGATGCTACTCTCGCAAATCTTGAGAAAATGGGCTATGCTCCGCTCGTAATGAAGGCCGGAACATGGAACAAACAGGACAAAGACATTAACACAATGGGCTCACAGCAGAATGTTATCGTTCCTGCAAGCATGAATGAAGATGTCGCCTACGCTCTTACAAAAGCAATCTGCGAAAATCATGAAGATTTTGCAAAAGCAGTAGCTTCTCTCGCCTGGTTCGATCCTAAGACAGCCGGTGCTCACGGCCTCAACGGTGCTCCTCTTCACCCCGGCGCAATTAAATACTACAAAGAGATGGGCTACGCTTACGACGAATTTAAGTAGAATTTAACGGCCTTCAGCAATGAAAATTCTTGAAGGTAAAGTTGCAATTATAACCGGCTCGTCTCGCGGTATCGGCAGGGCTGTAGCAACGGCCTTTGCTGAACACGGGGCGAGCCTCGTTATTCATGGAACTTCTGAAAAATCTTTGATTGCTCTCAAAGATGAATTAAATACAAATTGCGAATTTGTTGCAGGCGATATCGGCGAGTTTGTAACGTCTGAAAAATTAGCTGAAAAATGCTTAAAAACATTCGGTAAAATCGACATTCTTGTGAATAATGCAGGGATAAATACACGTACAAAATTTTTAGACTTAGAGCCTGAAGAATGGGAAAAAATTTTGCGTATAAATCTCACTGGGGCTTTTTATGCCTGTAAAAGTGTTGTTCCGCATATGATTGCAAATAAATCAGGCTGTATTATAAATATGTCGTCATCTGCCGCGAAAACTCCGCATCCGACTGCTTCTTTGGCTTACGGAGTCTCAAAAGGCGGCATTGATGCAATGACAAGAAAACTCGCTTACGATTTAGCACCTTACAATATTCGCGTTAATTCAATTTGTCCCGGCCCGATAGAAACTGATATGTCCAGGCAATGGACGGGCGATTACAGAGCTAAAATTTTGGACAGTATACCATTAAAAAAACTTGGTAAAAGTTCGGACGTTGCAAATTTAGCTTTATTTTTAGCTTCGGAAATGTCAGCATTTATCACCGGCGAGAGCATTAATATCAACGGCGGAAAATACATGAATTAAATTGAAAGGAGAAAATTTCACATGAGTCTGCGTAATATCGCGGCAATACTTGTTACTATCGCGTTCTTTGCTTTTCAAATGTATATCGCGCTTGTAAAGCAGTTCGCACCTATGCTTCAAAGCCCTTTACATTTAATATTTGCTTTAACACTCGTATTTATTTATTTCCCGGCGGATAATAATTACCGCAAAAAAATTAAAAAAGCCGCTAAAGATTCCGGCAATGACCCCGATCCTGCTTTATTAAATAAATATTCCTGGCTAAATTGGATAGATCTTTTAGCTTATATTGGAATTGGTTATTTACTCTGGTATGTTTTAACGCAGTTCACAAGACTCAATGACTACGTTTTAGGCGTTGACGAGGTTATGACGATTGACCACGCCGCAATGATTGCAGCTATTTTGTTATTACTTGTCGCGGTTTACAGGACTTTAGGCGGAATTTTAGCAGGATTTATCACTGTTTTCATAATTTTTGCGTGGACATCGCCTTATCTTCCAGGAATTTTGCATACTAACTTAAAGCCCATATCGCAATTTGTTGAAGAATTTACTTCAGGCATGACTATGACTGAAAGCGGAGTTTTCGGAACACCTTTGTTGACAAGTGCAAATACTTTATTTTATTTTATAGTATTCGGAGCATTTTTCTCAACGATAGGCGGCGGACAGCTTTTAATCGACATGGGCATGAAACTTTCAAATAAATCTTCAGGCGGCCCTGCAAAAGCGGCGGTTTTATCTTCGGGCTTAATGGGTATGATTTCAGGCTCTGCTGTCGCTAACGTTGCTACTACCGGCGTTATGACAATTCCTATGATGAAGAAAATCGGTTACGAACCCGAAGAAGCCGGAGCAGTTGAAGCAGTTGCATCAACAGGCGGTCAGATTATGCCTCCGATTATGGGTGTCGGAGCTTTCATAATGGCCGAAATGTTAGGCGTTAATTATATGTCAATCGCAGCAAGCGCAATAATTCCTGCTGTAGCTTACTATTTCGCTGTATTTGTATTAGTTGACAAAATCGCAGCAAAACGCGCCGCAAACCTTGACACAACTGCAGACGCTTCAATTAAAGTCGACCGTCCTATATTCTCGAGACTTTATTTATTAATCCCCGCTATTTTGTTAGTAGTTTGGATTATTCGCGGATATTCTTTAATGCGCGCCGGTATGGTCGGAATTTTCACGTGCCTTGCCTGCGATGTCATTAATTATTTTGTAAATAAGCCCGACTTTTTGAACTTAAAACAGCTTTGGGACTGTTGTATTGACGGTGCTAAACAGGCCGCCGCTATCGCAATTCCTACAGCAGCCTGCGGAATTATTATTAACGTCGTTACTCAGCAAACTTCCCTCGCTACTAATCTTTCTGTTTTAATTCGTTCGCTCGGCACAAATTATTTATTTTTAGCTATGTGCATCGCTATGGTTGGCTGTATGATTTTGGGAATGGCCTTGCCTACTGTCGCGGCTTATTTAGTCGGAGTAATTTTATTTGTTCCTTGTATCCAGCCTATTTTGTTACAGACAGGTCTTGAGCCTGCAACAGCAGCACTCTGCTCTAACATGTTTGTATTTTATTACGGAATTATGGCGCAGATAACTCCCCCCGTCTGTGTAGCTTCTTATACAGCGGCAGGCATTGCAGGAGCTGACGCTATGAAAACAGGCTTAAAAGGTTTTACTTTCGCAATGGTCGGATTTTTAGTTCCGTTTGTATTTGTATATAATCCTCCGCTCTTATTAAAAGGAACGTGGACGGAAATAGCTATAGCAACTCTTCAGCTTGCTGTCGGAACTTATTTCCTCGCCGTAATGGTTGCAGGATATTTCAAAACTCATCTTAATGTAATCGAAAGAGTTTTGTTATTTGCCGCGTCCATGTGCTTAATCGCGCCGGAAATGATAAGCTCAATAGTCGGTGCTGTGATTGGTATCGCTATGCTTTTAATCAACGCAAGCAAAGCTAAGAAAGAGGCAACAGCATGAGCAGACATCACAAAGTTGCAATCGCAGGAAGCGGGCTCGCCGCATTAGCCGCCGCCGCAAGACTACATGAAAACGGCGTTAAAGATATTGCAATTTATGCTAACGGTTTAGGCGGTACTCCTTATATCGCTGCTATAAATTTCGTTCTGCCTGAAAACCCTTACGGCGACACACCTGAACAATACGCTAAAGACATGCTCGCCGCAGGTTACAATATAGGCAACAAAGAATTAGTAAACGAAATGGCCGCGAATACTCTAAAAGGCTACGAATTATTATGCCGCTGGGGCGTTACTTTCGCTCACAATGACGACGGCTCTATAAAATTGCGCCACGTTTCAGGCCATAAATATCCGCGCTCTTTATGCCAAACTACAAATTTAATCGGCGTTGAAATCGAAAAAGTCATGCTCCCGAAATTAGCTGAAGCCGGTATAGAATTTCATAATCACGCCCAAGTCGTTAATTTATTAAAAGGCTCTGACGGAAAAATCGAGGGCTTCACAGTAATCGAAAACGGAGGAGAACCGTTCAATGTTTACGCTCCCGTTGTCGTTGCGTCTTGGGGCGGAGTCGGAAATCTTTTAGGGACTTCAACTTATCCCGATGATGTCAAAGGCAACACTTTAGGAATGGCCAAAAAAGCCGGAGCAGATTTAATCGACTTGGAATTTATAGAGTTTGAGCCTATGGTCATGATGTCGCCCGCTGGTGCTGTCGGTGAGCCTTGTCCTACTGCTATGTTAGGCGAGGGCGGATATTTATTAAACTCCGACGGAGAAAGATTTTTGCTCGAAGTCCGGCCTCAAGGTGAAGCAGGCGCGCCGAAATCTTTAATAAATCACGAAATTTGGAAGCAGGTCGCTAAAGGCAAAGGCAACCCTCACGGCGGAATTTGGGTCGATTTAAGACACATTGACGTTAATATCTTAAAGGCTTATCCGTGGTTCTATGATAGACTCATCAAGAGCGGCTGTGATCCCAAAAAAGAATTATTAGAGGTCGGGCCTATGCCTCACAGTTTTTCAGGCGGAATTAAAGTCGATAGAAATTACGAGTCAAACGTCAAAGGACTTTTCGCTATCGGTGAAGCCTGCGGAGGTATTCACGGGGCTTGCAGATGTGCAGGTAACGCCGCGAGCCAAGCAACTTTATCCGGGCTTTTATGCGCCGAAGGAATAATGAGAACGGGCGAATTAAACCGCGAAATTTTCGAGCGTCCTGTAGAATATAAACGCGATGATTTAATCAGAGAAAAATATCTTGACGAACTTCAAAAAATCGCAGGAAAATCACTCGGAGTTTACCGAAACGGAAAAGATTTAGAGGCCGCCCTCAAAGCTACTCAGGAAATTTTAGACTCGTCTGACGCTGCCAAAGACGATTTAACAATTCAAACCGCCTGCGCTATTAATCTCATAGCTAAGGCCGCGTTAAACCGTAAAGAAAGTCGCGGAACTCACAACAGAACTGATTTTCCTGAAAGTAAACCCGAATTTGAAAAAGAATTCGTGTTTTAAGAGTGAGGGGTGAGGGGTGAGGAGTTTTTCGCTTCCTACTTCCTAATTCCTGCTTAAAAATGTTATAATGTCCTCGAGCAGTTCTCGGGGTAAGGGGAACTGCTTTTTTATTACTACTATTATTACTACAAAAATTTTACGCAAAAGGAGAGTATTACATCATGCAGTTGAACCTCAAAGACAAAAAAAGTTGCAAGTTTGATGCCGTAAGTTTAGGCGAAGTTATGCTCAGACTCGACCCTGGCGAGGGAAGAATCAGAACAGCACGTTCTTTCAGAGCTTGGGAGGGCGGCGGAGAATATAACGTAATCCGCGGTCTTCATAAATGCTTCGGCATGGACACAGCCGTCATCACGGCGTTCGCTGACAACGAAGTCGGAAAACTCATGAAAGATTTTATTGAGCAGGGCGGAGTCAACACCAGCTTAATTTACTGGAAAAAAACTGACGGTATTGGAAGAATTTGCCGCAACGGAATCAACTTCACTGAACGCGGCTTCGGTATACGCGGCGCGGTCGGCTGCTCCGACAGAGCCAACACAGCTATCTCTCAGGCCACTCCCGAAGATTTTAACTTTGAATATATTTTCGGCGAACTCGGAGTCCGTTGGCTTCACACAGGCGGAATTTACGCGGCACTCTCCGAACAAGCCTGCAAAACCGTCATCGAGGCTTGCAAAGTTGCTAAAAAATACGGCACTTTAATTTCCTACGACTTAAATTACCGTCCCTCAATGTGGAGCGCAATCGGCGGCCAGGCTAAGGCTCAGGAAGTCAACAAAGAAGTTGCAAAATATGTTGACGTTATGATCGGCAACGAAGAAGACTTCACAGCGTGCTTAGGCTTCCAGATCGAGGGCAACGATGAAAATTTGAAAGAATTAAATCTCGACGGCTACAAAAAAATGATCGGCGAGGCCGCTAAGGCTTATCCTAACTTCAAAGCAGTCGCCACGACTTTAAGAACAGTCAGAACCGCAACGGTCAACGACTGGAAAGCAATTTGCTGGGCTGACGGCGAAATTTACATGTCGAAGGCTTATGACGGACTCGAAATCATGGACAGAGTCGGCGGCGGAGATTCATTCGCTTCAGGACTTGTCTACGGATTAATGACGACCGGCGACCCCGAAAAGGCCGTTAATTACGGTGCTGCTCACGGTGCTTTGGCAATGACGACACCGGGCGATACTTCAATGGCAAGCGTCAAAGAAGTTGAAGCTATCATGGGCGGAGCAGGCGCAAGAGTTAAGAGATAGTGAGATGTTAGGAGTTAGGGGTTAGGAGTTATCAGAGAAATTCTCACCCCTCACCTCTCACCCCTAACTGCCGTCAGGCAGGCCTAACTTTTAACACTTGACAAAAATTAATTTTGCGTAATATACTTAGCTAAAGTTTCATGAAAGATTTACGAAAATTTAAGCAGTTAATGAAAATAATTTAAGAAAGGAAAAGGGGTTGCAATTTTGAAAAAATTCAGTAGAATCAGCTCACAGCTCACAGCTCACAGCTCACAGCTCACAGCTCACAGCTCACAGCTCACAGCTCACAGCTCACAGCTCACAGCTCACAGCTCACAGCTCACAGCTCACAGCTCACAGCTCACAGCTCACAGCTCACAGCTC
>CAMVMK010000039.1 GCA_947168585.1 uncultured Fretibacterium sp. | reverse complement strand
TCACGTTAATTTGCGCCATATATAATTTTCAGCATACTTAGTGGACAAGTCTATTTTTTTACCTCCGTACAGCCCTGAATTGAATCCGATAGAACACTTTTGGCATTGGCTCAAAAAAATGACTGCAGATATGTTGAAAAAGTGCTTAAATTTAAGTATAGCAATTTTTACCGCTTTTCAAATGTGGTAGCTATAATGTGTTCACTGTTTGAACAAGAAAATATCGTAGTCAGTCAGCGGTGAAACTCCGTGTCTATACTACCGGCCATAAAAAAGCCTCCTTTGAATTTATAAATTTGAATTTGAGATTTAAGAACTTAAATAAAATTTTACGTGAAAATCGCGCTTAATTCAAATTTTTTTTCGTCTTAAAAATTTTGCTATAATTCAAGGCGTTTTATCTCAAAAATTTTTAAGAAAGAAAGGAGAAAAACTCTTTGGAACAAGAAAATTTTTTCAATCGTTATTCCGATATTCCGTCAGACTTAATCGAAGGAAATCTTGACGAAAAAACCTGCGAATTTTCTTTTTTAATCCCAGCATATAAAAATCCTCGAGTTCTGCGCCGACTCTTGGAAGCAATTTTTGCTCAAAAAGACTGTCCTAAGTTTGAAATTTTAATAACTGACGACAGCGAAGAAGAAGCAGTTAAAATTCATGAAGTTATCCGCGAATTTATTGGAAAAAGTATAAATATTTTTTATTACAAAAATAAAAAACGTCTCGGCTTATTTGGAAATTGGAACAGAGCCTATGAACTTGCACGCTCTGAATATTGTTGTTTCTTTAATCATGACGATGCTCCCACGCCTGATTATCTCGCCCGAGTTTCAAAATCACTCAGTGGGGGGGGGTATCGATTCGTTACACGTTGGTACAAATATAATTCACGGCGGAGTTATTAATAACAACAGCGGATTCTTTAATAAACGGTATTTTAACCGTCCCGGACACATTCAATTCCCTTCATTCAAGTATTTTCTTTATCGAGCAAATTTTTCCCCAAGCGGTAACTGTATAAAACGCTCAGTAGTTCTTGATTTAGGCGGCTATGACGAGAGATTTTATCCCGCGGCAGATTACGAATTTGACGCAAGACTCGTGAAAAAATATAAAGTCGGTATATTGTGGGAACGTCTTTGCAATGTTTACACTGACGAAAGTACAAGCTTAAAGCCCGAAACAATAATAGAATACTCAAAATTTGGTTGTGAATTAGATAAAAGAGTCTATAACGAAATCTTTGACTGCAAAGGTAAATATGACTGGCTCGCCGCTGTACGTTGCTGCTACGGCTATGATGAATGCCGCTCACAATATCCTTCAATAAAGCCCTTAGCACCGGAGATTCAAAAATACAATACTTGGTTTTGGCGTTTGTTCTATCGCGTCTACGTAAATATCAACAGACTGATAGAAATTTACGAGTAAAAAAATTTTCCCCTCTCAATTAACTAACTTAACGTTAACTGGAGGGGATTAAAATTAATAATATTTCAAAATCCAAATGCAAAATCAAACGCTCAAAATATTCATTAAAGCCTGTGAATTTTGATTAGCCTGCGATAACATTGAACTTCCCGTGCTGTTGAGTATTTGACGTTTTACAAATTCCATATATTCTTTGGCCATGTCGGCATCTTTGAGACGGCTCTCAGATTCCTGTAAATGCAGGCTCGTCTGAGTCAAACTGTTAGCGTTATATTCAAGTTCGTTTTGATAAGCTCCGATTTTTGCGCGCTGTGAATTTACTTTATGAATAGCCTGATCAAGCAGCGTTATAGACTCCGAAGCTGATTTTCTTGACGATACATCAACATGATTAAGGCCGAGTGCTTCCGCTCTCATGTCGCCGATATTAATATAAATATCTTCACCGAAATTTTGTCCGACTTGAAATGATGTACTTCTATCTTCAATATGAATTATAGTTTGGTAAGGTTTATCATTGCTCGACAAAATATAACGTTTTGAAGCATCGTCCCACGTTGCGCTGACGTTCGCCATAGCGTCAAAATTAATGCTGATATTAGGGCTTATAACACCGTCAACTCTATTACCGTCCGCGTCAACTTGATCAACTATAACTTTTCCCGTGTGGGCATCGTTTATTGAAACTGAAAAAATATTATCTTCAGCTTCTTGGATCGTATTGAGATTTAACGCTCCGATTAAATCATTATTTTCAGACGTAAAAGTCAAACGCCCGTCAGCTCCTGCTATTGCGCTGCGGATCACAAGAGTAGCTTTTGAAGTCGTAATTTCGTCGCGGAACGATAATAATTTTTCTAAATCTTCTTCTGAATAATTGCCGTAATCGCCCTCGTTAATTTCCTGAGGAGTTCCGAACTCGTTTAAGATTAACTGCCCGTAAGTGTCGCTGTCTTCGTCAATGTCGCGCAGATATGCCTGACTGTAAACTGTCTCGTAAGTTTTAACGGCTTCAGAAGTCCCGATAGTTCCGTCCGCTATTGAGCAGAAATTTTCGCGGTTATCGGCGTAACCTGCCTGCCCTAAATCTTCGGCTATAGCGTCATTAATTTTTTTGCTAACGTCATATAAAGTATCTTCGGCATATAAAACTATTTCAGCAGTTTTTCCGTCGCCTTGAGTAATTTTAATTTTCTGAGGTTCATCGAATATAAAAGCCCCGCTGCTGTCCTTAAACTGCGGCATATCGCGCAATGTTGCATTTTTTTGACGTGTCCTTACGATTTTAACTGTCTCGCCGTTAGTTGCAGTTTCTTCGCTTACGTAATTTTCAGAAATTTTTAGGTCAAAAATATCTGTCTTTTTAATTTCAGCTTGGCCGGGCTTGGCGTTAATTGTAATTTTATAATTTCCGCCGATTTCCTGTTTTTGATTAAATTGATCTATTTTAGTTACTGCACCGCTGACACTCAAAGAAGTTTTTAAGTCGTCCGATGACCATATTGCTGACGAACTTCCGTCTAAAAGTCTTTTAGTGTTAAACGTAGTGTTTGAAGCTATATTGTCAATGCTCTCGCGTAGTTCTGAAAGTTCAAGCTGTAAATAGCCTCTGTCCTGCGTAGTTAAACTATCATTGGCCGCCTGAACAGAAAGCTCTCTCATTCTTTGAAGCATGGAATTAATTTGATTCAAAGCTCCTTCAGCCGTCTGGAGCATAGAAATACCGTCCTGCGAGTTTCTTATAGCCCTATCGACTCCGGTAACCTGAGCGGACATATTTAACGCCATCGCAAAACCTGCAGCATCATCGGAAGCATGAGCAACTCTCAGCCCCGTAGAAAGAGCCCGCGCTGTGTCCTCGATAGCTTTATTATTCGCGGTGAAGGCGTTATAAGCCATTCTCTCCATGTTGCTTGCGTTAGTATTAATCCTCATGATAAATAAAAATTTGCCTCCTGCATTTTTCAGTTAGGAATTAGGAGTGTTTTTAATCCCTGTTTCCTGCTTTCTAATTCTTACTATTTTTTTTATTTTCGGCAAAAAAAGAGTTAGGGATTAGAAATAATTTTTTCATTCCTAACCCCTAACTTCTCACCCCTAACTATTTTTTTAAGCGGCGGTTAATTTCTTCAAATTCGAGTCTCATTATTTCATTCTCGAAAATTTTTAATTCAGGCATTTTAAGCCCGTCAATAGAGTCAAATAAACTCAAGCCCGAATGAATTAAGCCTTTTAATTCGCCGGAACTCCGGACAGTTCTGTAAGTATTTTCAGCTAAATCGCGGTTAAGTTTCAAACTTTTCACACTTTCTAAAGCCCCGTTTCGCTGGGAATTTAATAACTGCCCGTAAAGTTTAGCGACTTGAATAGTCATTTCGTTAGATTTAGCGTTAGATTCAAAAGATTTCTTCTGCGCCGGAGTGTAGGCTTTATTTTTGCTTTTAGCGAGAGCATCTTTTCGTAAATTTTGAGCCTCAGCAGCTATAAAATTTAATTTCGGTTTATATTCGCTGTCGATTTTGTTTATCAATTCTTCTTGAGTCAAAATCAATAAATCATTTAGAATTAAATACATTCCCGTATAACGCCGTGTAATTTCGAGGCTGTTAGTTTCGTTTTGCGAGAGATTTTCAAGTTTTTCAACGACAGCTTTAACATTTGAAAAAATTACCGAATTTTTGAGCAGGTCATCGCCGGTAACGGAATTTAATAAAATTTCAGTCTGTGAAGCGTCAAGTTCGAGGCCGATTTTCTTTAATGAAGCCGCTAATTCTTCGTTAATAGTGTTTAATCTTGACTCGGAGTTTTTAATTTCGTTTTCAAGTTCAGAAATTTTTTTGTCGGCTTTTTCTTTCGTCAATTTCCAAAAAGCGTAAGAACTTTCAGGAGCGTTGACTCTTTTATTTCTCAAAGAGTCAAGTTCAACGCGCATTTTTGAAAGATTTTCGCGGATTTCTCCGGCCTCGCGTCTTAAATCTCCTGCTTCGCCGTTCACTAAAATTTTCATGGCAGCGTCAAGGAGTTTATTAATTTTTTTTGCGTTGCTTTCTTGATCTTCTTTGAAAGGAATCCAAGTTGATTTCGGCAAAGATTCATTTTTGTCGCGCAATTTCAAAGCGTCCGTGAGATTTTCCGTTAAGCTGTCCCAGTCTGAAGCAATCTGAGGCGGCAAAATTTCATTTTCAACAGCTTTTTTATTTTCATTTTCATCGCTCTTGAAAAATCCCGTAACATAACCTCCGACTTTGTTCCAGTCAACTTGAAAATAACTTGTCCAGTCCGAAGCATAAGCCGCACTGTTAAACACTAAACATAAAATTAAAACCGCAAAAAATTTTTTCTTCATAAATAATCCCTCCTTAAAAATCAGGCATTAGGAAAGCCTGCTGAAAGCCTTACATTGTTTTCTTCAATAAGCCTGCGGACATCTTCAAGTGTAAATGACGGCTTCCTTAAATTTCTTAAAAATTCTCCGAATGAAGGTCCGAATATCGCAAAAGCTATTAACAGCCCTAATATAGACAGCCCCCAATAAATTATCGTTTTTAAGTCATCTATTCTGTTTGAAGTTGAAATTTGTAAATCGTCTATGCGTTTATCTAAGGCGGCAAATTTCGCATTGATAACTTGAAATTCTCCGCGTATTTCATTCATGAACGCTTCCATTTTTGCGTCAAAAACATCCTGCCGGATATAAATATCTTCACTCGCTGACCCGTAAGCAGACGATGACAATAAACACGCTAAAATTAATGCTGTCAAAATTTTCTTTTTCATAATGATCACTCCTTAAAGAAATCAGGCATGAGGAAAGCCTACTGAAAGTCTTACATTGTTTTCTTCAATAAGCCTGCGGACATCTTCAAGTGTAAATGACGGCTTCCTTAAATTTCTTAAAAATTCTCCGAATGAAGGTCCGAATATCGCAAAAGCTATTAACAGCCCTAATATAGACAGCCCCCAATAAATTATCGTTTTTAAGTCATCTATTCTGTCTGCGGTTGAAGCCTGTAAATCATTTATTCTGTCTGCTGTTGAGGCTTGTAGATCGTCTATGCGCTTTGTCGTTGACGTTTGTAAATCATCTATGCGTTTATCTAAGGCGGCAAATTTTGCGTTAATAACTTGAAATTCTCCGCGTATTTCATTCATGAACGCTTCCATTTTTGCGTCAAAAACATCCTGCCGGATATAAATATCTTCACTCGCTGACCCGTAAGCAGACGATGACAACAAACACGCTAAAATTAATGCTGTAAAAATTTTCTTCTTCATTGTAAATCACTGCTCCTCCCTGAAATTTGTGAATTTAATTAAATTTTCGTTGCAAAAAATTTTTGACTTTAATATAATACTTTTTCATAAGAAGTTCCTAAAAAATTTTCGGGGACTTCTTTTAGTTTTTCCACTCATTTTTCCACTCAAAAAAATTAATTTTATTTCGTATTGATAAAGCCTCGCAAATTTAATTTGAAAAATAAAAATTTAATATCTCACAGCTTTACGAAATTATTATAAAATACTCGCAAGTCGAAAATTTGAAAAGTTAATGGAGACGATGAATTTATAAAATGAAAGTAACTATCTTAACGAACGGGCCGGGCGAGTTATGGGGCTGGGTGCGTCCTGTAGTTTCAGAACTTAGAAGACGCGGGCATACGATTTCTTTATGGCTGCTTCCTTGCCAATTTTCGTCAGGGCATGAACGCGAGGCTGCGTCTTTTTTGGGAGTCGATAAACTTGAAGGCCCTTCGAGTGCGGCTCAAATTTGGAACGCTATAATTTACGAAAAAACTGACGCTATTATTCAATTAGGCGGTGAAATTGCTTTCGGGACCCGAATGTCTAAGGCTCTCGGGCTTCCTTTGACGGTTTACTCTTACAGAGCTGCGAAAAAAATTTCCGGCGCTAAACAATTCGTAGCTTATAGCGAACAAATTTTTAACGATGTTCAAGGCGTTGAAGTTATCGGCGATTTAGTGAAAGATTCTTTAACGATGGATTTGAATCCGTCAGGAGAGTTTCAGTCCTCGCGCAACACAACAAGCTGGGACTGGCCTAAGATTGAAAATTCTCCGAGAGTTTTATTTTTGCCCGGAAGCCGTCCTGCTATCCGCAAGGCTGCTTTTGATTGGCTCTGCGACTTAAACGAAAAACTTAAGAAAAAAATTCCTGACGTTAGAGTAAGAACTTTATTTTCGCAGTTTATGTCGGATTCTGAATTTAATAAATGGAAAAAATACGGCCTCGAACCTGTCCGCTGCGGTGCGGG
Organism: uncultured Fretibacterium sp.; assembly: GCA_947168585.1. Taxonomy (GTDB): domain Bacteria; phylum Synergistota; class Synergistia; order Synergistales; family Aminobacteriaceae; genus JAFUXM01. The sequence continues at coordinate 14,813 of CAMVMK010000039.1, read as the reverse complement.
TATAGCGATGAGGCACGCTGACTACGCATTAATACCGCCCGGAACAAATAATTTTGAACTCATGCACTGCGGACTGCCGGGACTTGTTGTTGCGCCGGAAAAATTTTTGAAATTTATTCCCGTCTCCGGGATTTTAGGACTTTTAGCGAACTTGCCTTTAATCGGCTTGAAACTTCGCAGAATAGGCGTTAATAGAATATTAAAACGCTGGAACGGTTTTATTTCGTTACCTAATAGAACGGCAAACAAAAAAATTCTTAACGAAATTTACGGCAATATTACTACCGAAGACGCAGCGAACGAAATTTTTAAGGATTTAAGCAACCCCGAAGGTTTAGCGGCAACACGCGAGGAATTATTGAAAATGTCCGGACCGTCGGGAGCAGCTTCTAAACTTTGCGATCATGTCGTGGGGGGGGGTATTGATTTATGAAGAACCAGAATAAAAAATCGCCTGTAGCCTTTATTTTAAGTTACACAAAAAAATATTGGCTGAAAATTTTTTTAGCTTTGATATTTATGTTATTGTCGTCCGTCTTAAATGTTCTGCCGCCTTATATGTTTAAGACTGTCGTTGATGATGTTTTAATTTCTAAAAATTTTTTAATGCTGAATTTAATTTGTGTTGCTCTTGTTTTAATTTTCGGACTTAAAGCCGTAACAACATATTTTCAGCGTTATTTTATGAACGAGGCCGGTCAGTCTGTAGTAATGGACATAAGAATAGATTTATATGATCATATGCAGAGAATGAGCCTCAAAAAAATTTATGCCTCGCGTATCGGCGAGTTAATGAGCAGGATAACGGGCGACGCTGCTTTATTACAGAATATCGTAACGGGAACATTTATAGATTTAATGTTTAATTTCGTTACTTTCGCCGGAATGTTTTTATTTATTTTATATATTAACTGGCGGCTGACGTGTTTAATAATTTTAGTTCTGCCTTTCGTGGCTATGCTTTTATCGTACGCTTCAAAAAAATTACGCAAGGCAGGCCACAGCGTTCAGGAACATTTAGCGGACATCACTGCAACGGCTCAGGAGGCTTTTTCAGCGATTAGAGTAGTCCGTTCGTTTGCTACTGAAGACGAAGAATTAGAGCGTTTCAAAAAAGCTAATCACGAAAATTATCAGGCTTTATTGCAGGCCGTTTCAGTGCAGGGAATTTTTGCGGGAGTTATCGAAGTATTTTTGATTTTCGCGCTTGCTATAGTTTTTTGGTTCGGAGCTCAAAACGTAATCGACAAAATTTTAACGCCCGGCGAATTAATTTCTTTCATAGGATATATAGCTTTCATGGTTCAGCCTATACGAAGCATTATGAACGCTATGGAAACTTTACAGCGCGGTATAGCTTCAGCCGAAAGAATTTCAGATATTATGGACAGTCCCGTTGAAAATTCTCTTGCTAATGCCGGAACAATCTCGCAGAAAATTTCAGGAAATATTAGATTTGAACACGTTTATTTTAATTACGAAGATAATCAGGAAGTTTTGAAAGATATTAACCTCGAAATCAAAGCCGGAGAAAAAATCGCAATCGTAGGCTCAACAGGTTCGGGAAAATCTACAATCGCCGATTTAATTCCGAGATTTTATGAGCCCGTTTCAGGAAAAATTTTTATTGACGGCCATAATATTCAAGATTTTAATCTTAAAGAATTACGTCAGCAGATAGGCATAGTTCCGCAGGAATGTATATTAATGAAAGGTTCGATAGCTTTTAATATTGCGTACGGTCTTCATGACGTTGATAAAAATAAAATTATCGAAGCCGCTGAAATTGCAGACATCCGCGAATTTATTGAAAGTCTTCCGGACGGTTATAATTCAGAAGTCGGCGAGAGAGGCGTAACTCTTTCAGGCGGTCAGCGTCAAAGAATAGCAATAGCACGCGCAGTAATACGAGATCCGAGAATTTTAATTTTAGACGAGGCTACAAGTTCGTTAGATACGGTCGTAGAACATCAAGTTCAAAAGGCAATTAATCAGGCTATGAGAGGCAGAACGTCTTTAATGATTGCTCACAGACTTTCAACTATACGCGAAGCTGATAGAATTTTAGTTTTGCAGGACGGTAATTTTGTTCAGTCCGGAACTCACGAAGAATTATTGAAAGCCGGAGGACTTTACGCCGATTTATGGAAAATGCAGACGAATGAAAAACAAGCAGGAATTAGGGAGTAGGAAGCAGGAAGTGAAAAAAATAAAAAAATCATTTCTAAATATTTATATGTTATATGTTAAGGGAATGAAAAAAAATTTTTTAATTAACATTATTTTCACTCCTATGGCATGGCTGACGGGCATTGTAATTTCTATAATAGATTTTTTGTATTCTCACGGATTTTTGAAAATCGAAGAGCCTCCGTTGCCTTTAATAAGCGTGGGAAATTTAACTTACGGAGGAACTAATAAAACTCCTTTTGTTAGAATGTTGGCAGAGTACGCGCTTTCAAAAAAAATAAAAGTCGGCATAGTTACTCGCGGATATTCGGGAAAATCTAATGAAGTTTTAATAATTCGCGGCGGTGAGGGCGAACGTTCAATAACGGGCGACGAGCCTTTATTATTGTCAAAAAAACTGCCGTCTGTCCCTGTTGCTGTGGCGCGTCATAGAATGGACGGGATAAAAAAATTAAAAGAGCAGGGCGTTGAACTTGTTATAGCTGATGATGCTTTTCAGCATAGAAGCATGAGCCGCGATGCCGATATAGTTTTAATAGATTCAGTTTGTCCTTTCGGTTCAGGAAAATTAATTCCGGCGGGAATGATGAGAGAAAAAATTTCAGCTTTGAAACGCGCTGATATTGTAGTATTGACTAAATCAAAAAGAATTTCTAATGAAGAACTCGAAAAATTAAAATTAAAAATTTCCGAGTATATTCCGCCCGAAAAAATTTTTACGTCAGAAATGATTTCAAACGAATGGATTTTATTTAATAATTCAAAAATTCCGGCCAAGAATGAAAAAGTTTCAGCTTTCTCAGCGATCGGAAGCCCTGAAAGTTTCGTGAAAACTCTCGAAGAATTAGGCTTGACTGTCGTAAATTCTGTAAGTTTTAGGGATCATCATAATTATTCTCACGGAGATTTAGAAAATCTTTATAAATCCGCGAAAAATTTGAAAGCTGATTTTATGTCATGCACAGAAAAAGATTTATATAATATGCCGGAGCTTGGAAAATGGGATTTTGATATTCCTTTAGCTGTTCCGAAAATCGAGGTAAAACTAAACGAAAGCGGAAAATTTTTTGAAGAATTAGCGCGGGTTCTTCAGCCTAAAATTATTGTAGCTTCAAACGGTTACGGAGAAGACGCTATAGGCGTAGTGCTTGCGAAAAAGCTGCGGAACAAATTACCAGATTCAAAAATTTCTGCGTTTCCTTTAGTCGGGCGCGGCGATGCTTATGTAAAAGAAAATTTTGAAATTAAATTCGCTTTGTCCGTAACGCCTTCGGGAGGAGTTTTGAAATACAGCCTCAAAGATTTATTCGGAGATATGAGAGCAGGATTATTAAAACAAGTCCGTGAACAGCTCCGGGACTGGCACAAAACCGCCGGAAAAATTAAAACTCCTATTTGTGTCGGGGACGTTTATTTAATTCTTCACACTCTTTTAGGCTCAGGGGCTCGGCCTATGTTCGCGGCTACGGCCAAGACTGTATATTTGAGCGGACATTGGAGGCTCGAAAAATTTTTGATTAATAAATTCACTCTCAGAACTTGGACACGGGACTTAAAAAGCGCGGAGCAGTTAGGTAAAAACGCAGTTTATTCCGGCAGTCCGATAATGGATTTATTGCACGAAGCCGAAAATTTTAATTATGAACTCGGAGATATTATTTTATTATTGCCCGGCAGCCGTTCGAGAGCAAATAAAGACGTTAAATTATTGCTTGACGCTGTAGAATTAATGAACAATGAGGGCGAAAAAAATTTCAGAATGATTTTAGCTCCGACATTAAATCTTAAAGAATTTTTCGAGGCTTGCAGTTCTTACGGCTGGGAAAAAATTAATAATAATTTCGTAAAAAATGAAATTAAAATTGAATTAAGTTTTGAAAGTGTCGCTAAATCTGTTAAGGGCGTGAAAATTTTATTAGGCTTGGGCGGCACAGCAAATCAGCTTTGCGCGGGCTTAGGTATTCCTGTAATTTCTATTGACGAGAAAGGTAAAAGAGTTCAGAAAAAACTGCTTGGAGACTCAGAAATTTTAGTTGAGGCTTCTGCTGAAAATTTAGCTTCTTGCGCGCTCAAAGTTTTAAGGGACGAAGATTTATATAAATTTATGAGCAGTTCGGGGCGCGAAAGAATGGGAACGCCCGGGGCTCTTGATGATATTGTAAATTTTGCGTGTGAAAATTTAGGCTGGAAAATAAAAAATGATATTTTCAAGGCAATGAGGAATTAGGGATTAAAAAATTACGCTACAGTTACGATTAAAATCATATCAGCTTGAACGCCCGGATATAATCTCAGAGAAAATTTGAAATTTCCGGGATTTTTGACGGTCTCGTCTAATTTAATATTTCGTTTATCGAAATTCTTGACATCGTGCTGAGCCTCTAAAGCCTCCGCGATTTGGGCGGGCGTAATGCTTCCGAATAATTTTCCGTTGTCGCCGGCCTTGCCTGCAATATTGACGGCTTTTCCTTGAAGTTTTTTCTGAAGTTCGAGGGCTTCGGCGTGTTCTTTAGCGTCTTTGGCTTTAAGTCTAGCCTGTTCGTTCTTCCATTCGTTCATTTTCGCCGGAGTAGCTTCGATAGCTAAATTTTTAGGCAGAAGAAAATTTCTTGCGTAACCATCGCTGACCTCGATTAAAGCACCGGCCTTGCCGAGTTTATTAACGTCTGATTTCAAAATTACTTTCATGATAAAAAATTTCTCCTTTCAAAATTCAAATTTATTATAAATCCTGCCGATAAAATTATAATAAAAAATCTTTATTCAAGGAGATGTTTTTGATGAGCGTTAATAATATTCAAGCTAACGTTCAAAGTTCAGAACAGTATAAAATACGCAAACAGACCGAAACTAAACAGGCCGAAGAACTACAAAGCCAAATTCAGCAGGCTGAGCAGGCCGCGCAGGAAATTCGACAGCTTGACGAGTACGACAAAGCTCACCCGGTCGGTGAAGAAGTTGAAGGAATTTACAGCGTTTCTCATGATGAGTCAGGGAATTTGAAAGTAAATTACAAGCAGCCCGTCTCAAAGACTGAAGACTCTTCAGATGAAAAAGAAACTATGCAGATTAAAGCCAACGAAAAAGCCGGTGCTCCTAAATCAAGCGGAGAAGCTCCTGCCGCAGGAAAAGCCGAAGAAAGTTCCGAATCAGAATCAGAAGATGACGACAACGAAGAAGAAATCGAGAAATTAAAAGCACAGCGCGAAACAATTAAGCAGCAGTTAAACAGAGCTTCCGATGAAGAAACAAAAGCAGCTTTGAGGACTCAGCTTCAATCGCTCGAGATGCAGATAGCTTTGAAATCGTCCTCAGTAGATTAAAGAGTTTTTATAACTTTCGTTTTTTATTCCTCACTCCTCACCCTTAACCCCTAACTGTTTTTTCCACGTGTATAATATTGAATTATTTTTTAATCCTTTTTATTTTTAAGGGAGGACTTATAGAATTATGCACGGTACTATTTGGGCTTTAGTGCCTTCGTTTTTCGCAATAGGCATGGCACTGCTTACAAAAGAGGCTTATACATCGCTGTTCTTGGGAATTTTATTAGGGGCATTGTTCGCCGCTGATTTCAATGTCATTAATGCTTTTAATGTTGTTGTTGTTAAAGGTTTATCAACATCTATTTCTGAACTCGGCGGAATAATCTGCTTCTTGATTATTTTGGGAATTTTAGTCGGACTTGTAAATAAATCCGGCGGAAGTCAGGCCTTCGGACGTTGGGCTGAAAAAAATATTAAATCCCGCGTCGGCGTTCAAATCGCTACGTTTATTCTTGGAATTTTAATTTTCATTGACGACTATTTTAATTGTCTTACTGTCGGATCTGTAATGCTTCCTGTTACTGACAGAGCAAAAATCTCACGCGCTAAACTTGCTTATTTAATTGACGCTACTGCCGCTCCTGTCTGTATGATTGCGCCTATATCTTCATGGGCTGCTGCTGTTTCGGGCGTTGCTAATGACTTAGGCACGGGAATTACAGGGATACAGCTTTTTATTAAGGCCATTCCTTATAATTTTTATTCGCTGTTGACGTTTGTGTTTATTGTAGCTTTAGTTTTCATGAAATTTGATTACGGCAAAATGAAAACGGCTGAAGAAAATGCTATGAACGGCGACTTAGGCGGCTTGGAAGGCTCTGAAATTAAAACCGAAAATTCAAAAGGAATGATTTTAGATTTAGTCCTGCCCGTTATAGCTTTAATAATTGTAGTTTTCTTTGCAATGTTATACGCCGGCGGTTATTACGGAAAAACTGACTGGATCGGCGAAGAAAATATCGGAAATTTAATCGCTTCGTTCGGAGATACTAACGCTATGATTGCTCTTCCTTGGGGCGGCTTGGCCGTTTTAATGGGTGCGTTTATATATTTCATGCTCAGACGTACAATAAAATTCAAAGAGATGGGCAACTGTATTCCGAAAGGTTTTGAAGCTATGGTGCCTTCGATTTTAATTTTAATCATGGCTACGACGCTGAAAAATATTACTTCAAGTTTGGGCGCGGCTGAGTTCGTTCGTGATTTAATGGCCGGAGCGTCTGCAAGTTTATATAGTTTATTGCCCGCTGTAATTTTCGTAGTAGCTATAATTTTGGCATTTGCAACAGGAACATCATGGGGAACTTTCGGAATTTTAATCCCGATAGTAACTGCAATTTTCCCTCACGACAGCGAATTATTAATCATCGGAATTTCTGCATGTCTTGCCGGAGCTGTCTGCGGAGATCACTGCTCGCCTATTTCTGATACCACGATAATGGCTTCTGCAGGTGCTCAAATGGAACACGTTGAACACGTCTCGACACAGCTTCCCTATGCTATCACTGTCGCGGCTGTAAGTTTCGTAACTTATGTAATTGCAGGCTTCGTAAACAACTGGACAGTCTGCTTAGGCATCGGAACTGTTTTAACTGTCGCAACTCTTGTAATCATCAAGAAGAAAACAGCTTAGAAAAGCAAGTAGGAATTAGGAGGTAGGAGTTAGGAAGTTAAAAAACAAGTAGAAGTTAGGAAGTTAAAAATTTTTTATTTCCTACTTCCTGCTTCCTAACTGAATTAAAAATGGTAAAAGTAAAAATCTGCGGAATATGCCACGAAGCTGAAATCGGAATAATGAATGAATTAAATCCGGATTATGTCGGATTTGTTTTTATAACAAAGAGCCGTTATTTTATCGCTCCTGAACATGCCGGAATGTTACGTTCAAAACTCCGAAAAGGTATTCAAACGGTCGGGGTCTTCGCTAACGAAACTCTTAGAAATGTAGCTTTAAGTGTCGATGTTGCAGGCTTAAATATGGTTCAGCTTCACGGAGATGAAACCGGCGAATATGTTGCGGCTCTGCGTGAGTATATTAGATGCCCTATTATGAAAGTTTATAAAGTCAGCAAGCCTATAGACGCTGAAAGAGGAATGTTCACTACTGCTGATTACCCTATGCTTGACGGAGGTAGTGCAGGAGACGGAAAAACTTTCGACTGGTCTCTAATAGGAAGAGTACGAAAAAAATTTTTCCTTTCCGGCGGTTTAACTCCTGAAAACGTTACGGAGGCTCTTGCGTTACAGCCTTTTGCGGTTAATGTCTGCTCAGGCGTTGAAGCTAATCGAATTAAAGACTATAAAAAAGTTATGAAATTTATCGCCGCCGTCAGAAGTTTCAAATCTCAAAATAAACGATAAAAAATAAAAATGCTCTTAATTTTCATTGCCGGAGTTTTATGGGGAACAATCGGAATTTTTGTAAATGAATTAAACTCGCTCGGAGCAAGTTCCCCGCAGATATGTTTTTTGAGAATGTTCTCGGGATTTTTAATAATGTTCTTGGCCGCTTTTGTTAAAAATAAAAAAAATTTCTTCGCCGTTGATAAAAAAACTTTATTATTATGCGCGGGGCTGGGCTTAATTTCTCACGGTTTTTTTAATATCTGTTACACTGCCTCAATAAAATTAAATGGAATGGGAATAGCCTGCGTATTAATGTACAGTGCTCCGGTCTTTACGGCTGTGGCTTCAAAAATTTTCTTTCATGAAAAAATTTCGAGCCTTAAAATTTTTGCTCTCGTCTTAAATATTTTGGGCTGTATCTTTACCGTAACGGGCGGAAAAATTTTTAATAATCCTGAGCTCTCTTTAATAGGAATATCAGCAGGATTAGGCACGGGCTTCTGTTACGGAATGGCCGCGATATTCGGGAAAGCCGCCGAAAAAGTTGACGCTTCGATTATAAGTGCTTATAGTTATTTTTTTGCGGCATTGTTTTTACTAATTTTTAATACTCCGGGACTTGAAAATCTTAACGCGAAAATTTTAGGCACAGGATTTTTATACGGATTAATTCCGACTTCCTTAGCTTATATAGTATACTATAACGGCCTGAAAAAAATCCGGGACACGAGCAAAGTCCCAGTTATAGCGTCCATTGAACCTATAGCGGCGGTCTTAATCGGAATGATAATATATAATGAACAAGTTGAAGCCGCAAATTTTTTAGGAATTGCGGTAGTATTTTTATCGATTGTTATAATGGTAAAAGCGAAATAAAAAAATTTTTATATACAGGTGATAAATAATATGTCGAAAATTGCAGTGGCGGTTTTGAACCGCAAGGGCGGAGTAGGAAAAACCACTATAGCGGTTATCCTTGCGCAGATAGCTTTAGTCAGACATAACAAAGTTCTTGCCGTTGACATTGACCCCTCAGGCAACTTTTCTGACGCTTTGGGCTTCATGAAAAATTATTTCAAAGACTCACTGAGAATTAAAAATACCCTCGAAGACAGCGATGCGGACGCACAGGAAGAATGGATCGTAATTGACTGTCCTCCGAACCTTGATGAAGATTCGCAGCACGCTATAAAGTTCGCGGATGTTGTTGTTGTGCCGGTTAGATCTGATTTCTTCTCGCTCTCGAATTTGGGAATATTGTACTCAACAGCGAAAAAACTTGAAAGAAAAGCCGGCCAGCTTCCGCTCGTGAAAATCGGTTACGATAATTCGGCAATGAGCAAAATAGCCAACCAAATTATATCCGAACGTGATTATACTGTTGCAGAAGAACTGCCGCTTCATAAACGAATTCCGTTTAATATAGCGTCCGGCATTGTATGGTCAACAGGTTTGACAGCAGTCTCAAGAAAACCTTATGAAAGACTTTTCGGGAAAATTGTCAAAGCTGTTGAAAAAATGAGCAGCGGAGCAGAAGAAGCTGAAATAAAAAATATCTGGTCTGCTGTAAAGAAAGAGGAAGAAACAGAAAATGCGGATATTTAAGGGACTTGAAAATATTCACGCTGTCATTGACAGACACAACAACGAGTGGCGCAGAGAAAACGGCGAACCCGAAATTCCGGAGTATACGCCTAATGAAGCAGCGCGAAAACGCTGGGAAAAAACTATGAACGGCGGTACCGGAGGCCGCAATCCCAAGAGATTTTTAGAAGGCACTAAAAAAGAAGTCCGGGAAGATACAGCGGGCGAAGGTCCTGAAGTCGAAATCGTTGAAGCGATTAAGCAGGAGGGCGTTCAACATTCATGGCTGTATAACGAAGTCGAAAAGGCAGTTAGAGCAGCTGTTGCTGATGATAGAAAACACACGAAAGTTATAGCAATTTTCGTTCCAGTCATTCAAAACGCTAAAGAATTTGAGGAAATTCCTGTCGATGAGAGCGTAACTTTACCGCCCGTCGAGGAAGAAATCCCCGTTGAAGATGACACTATGCCTTTTGAAATCGTAGTTGAGGAAGGCAGCGTGCCCGAAGAATTTACTGAAATTACTGCTGAAGCTGAGGAAATTCCTGAAGAAATTACGGAAAAAATTGTTGAAGAAGTTTCAGAGCAAAATTCTGACGCGCTTAACGAACTTGACGCGCCCGAAATGCCTGAAGAAGCTCCTCAAGAAAAACAGCCCGCAGAAAATTCCGCCGGTTTTGATTTAATTCCTGAAAGCCAAGAACACCCCGATGAAGAATTAGTTGAAGCCTTTAACACTATGGAAGAAAAATTAGCCGAATCTCCTGAGCCTGCAGTCGAAGAATTAACGTCCGTTGAAGAAGAAATAACAGAGCAAGCGCCTGGTGATAATCAAGGAGGACTGATGGAGGACTCCTTTCGCAACACAGCCGAAGAAAACGCTATGGCAGACGATTTTGGCGGACTTCCAGTACTTGATGGGTCTGAAGAGGTTCAAGAAGCACCAGTAGAAGAAATTGAAAACGGCGAGGCTATGAGCTTCGATGAGTTTCCCGTCATTAAAGAAGAAAGCAGCGAAAATTCAAACGAGAATGACGAAGCTGATGTCGAGGATTTTATCGAGGAAGTTAAGCCAGAAGCTAAAGATGAAGCAGGAAAGAAAATTAATACTAAAAAAACACCTGAACTTAATCCTTTTGAACCGCCGGCAATCGACGATTTTGAAGATGATGAAGTTTTTGAAGAACCTCTTGAAATGCTTGACGAGACTCCTTCAGATTTTACAGATTTTGACGACGGCGAAATTAATGACGAAATCGACAATAAAGATATAAAAATAGAATAAAAAATAATTCCTAATCCCTCACTCCTAATCCCTCACTTGAAAAAATATTTTCTGCCACTGTCCGCACGTTAAATCTTCGGCGCGGATATTTTTATTTATATCAGCCGATTCAAAAATTTCATGTAATTTTATATCTGAAATATTATTAAAGCCTTTGAGATTATTAATTAAAGTTTTTCGCCGATGTGCAAATCCCTTATGTAATAAACCGCTCCATAAAGAATTATTTAATAAATCAAAATTTTTTTCGATTTTTATTTCAACAACCGCCGAGTCTACGTCAGGAATTGGCCGGAAACATTTTTTTGAAACATTTTTAACTATAGCCGCCTGTCCCATTGCTTCAATAGTAACGCCCAAAGGATAACGCTCTTTAGTGTCGGGCTCTGCAATTATTCTCAAAGCGGCTTCTTTCTGCAGCATAAATAAAAAATATTTCAAGCCTCTTGACGAAAATTTTAATAAATTCCAAATTAACGGCGTTGTGATGTTATAAGGAATATTCGCTATAACTTTATTAGGAAAGGGATTTAGAGAATTATAATCAAATTTTACTGCGTCGCCCCAATGAAGATTAAAATTTTTTTCGTTTTTTTCTAATTCTTCAAGTTCGGGCCGCAGTCTTTCATCAAGTTCTATAGCATGAAGACAATAAATTTTTTCCGCAAGCAGAGCACGGGTCAAAACTCCGTGTCCGGGACCAATCTCAAGAACGCAGTCGTTTGAATTTAACTCAGCGCGAGAAATTATTAAACTTAAAATATTTTTGTCAACTAAAAAATTTTGTCCGAAACGTTTTAATGCAATCATGAATTTTTAGCTAAAACTGTTGAATTTTTGCCGGAATTTTTAGCTTCTATCATAGCTTCATAAGCCGCTCCGATAAAGTCATTAACTCCAGCATAATTGCCGCTGCTTAAATCTGCAATGCCTGCGCTGATAGCAATACTTTGAGATTTTTCGCGGATTTCGTTAGCAATAACTACAGCCGCCGCCCCCGAACAATGCGATAAAATTAAAAACTCATCGCCGCTCCACCGTGCTATAACGCTGTTTGAACGGTCAGCCAAAATATTTTTCATAATTATCGTGAAAACCCGTATAGTTCTATTACCGGCCATGTAGCCCATAGTTTCATTTAAGGCCGTGAAATTATCTATATTAATCATAATTAAACTTAAATCTTCACTGTTACGGATTGCCTGCCCGAACTCTTTTAATAAAATATGTTCAATTCCGCGACGGTTTAATATTCCTGTTGAAGCGTCAAAAGTTAAAAGTCTTCTGAGCTGGTCGCGAGTTTTTTTGAATTCTGTGATGTCTTCAAATGTAAGCATCACAGCCTCTAAATCATGCCATTTTACGGGCGTTGCGTGAACTCTTAAAACTCTAAAATTATCGTTAATTTCTTCAGGAATTTCATTAAAATCTTTATCTAAATATAAATCCGTGCAAAAATTTTCATTGATGACTAAATCCGGGATTTTTCCCTCAATACTGCCGGAACGCTGGGAAATAATTTCCATTATGCTTGAATTAGAAACGGGTTTGAAAATCTCGATAATATTTTTGCCGGTTAAATTTTCGCGTGAAGATTTTTGAAAAAATTTATTTGCTGCTAAAATCATTCCTTTTTGATTTACGACGCAGGCTCTAAAAGGGACGGACTCTAAAATTTCCGGGTTTGTCTGGACTACGGGCTGAGGATTTTTTTCGATAATTTTATTTTCCGACATTATACGGACTACAACGCCCTCGATTTTTTGAGAGTCTAATCTCAAAGGCGAGGCGGTAAGTTCCCAAATTTTTTCATTTTCAGAAATTTCGATAGCATTGACCTCACCGAGACAAGCCGAAGTTAAAACATCGTGAAAAGCCCGGTCTAATTCCGTAATTAACGGCGGATAATTGCTGCCTTCCGTGCAGTTATGTCCGAAAAGACGCGCCGCAACAGCTTTGTAACCGTGAGACGCGTATAATAATTTTCCCTTTAAGTTTATTACACAGCATAAAAGTCCGGGGCAACTGTCAAGAACTGCGCTCCATAAATTCATGACTTAATCTGCGTAACCGTTCGGGTGGCCTTTATGCCATTTCCAAGCACTTGCGATAATATCTTCCATGCGTGTAATTTCAGGCTGCCATTTCAAAATTTCGTGAGCTTTGTTGCTGTCGGCTACGAGTTTGGCAGGATCGCCTGCTCGTCTTGCTCCGATTTCTACGGCTATGTCTTGGCCTGTAGCTTTTCTTGCAGCGTTAATCATTTCCATCACTGAATAACCGTCGCCGCTTCCTAAATTGAAAATATTGCTTTCTCCGCCGTTCCTCAAATATTCGAGAGCCAAAATATGAGCGCGTGCTAAATCTTCAACGTGTACATAATCCCTGATACAAGTTCCGTCTTTAGTCGGATAATCATCGCCGTAAACTGTAACATGAGGGCGTTTTCCAAGAGGAACCTGCAAAATTATCGGGACTAAATGAGTTTCATGTCTGTGATCTTCTCCGATTGAGCCGTCATGCCATGCTCCTGCAACGTTAAAATATCTCAATGAAACATAGCGAATATCATAACGCCTGCTTACCCATTTCATCATTTTTTCCATTATTAATTTGCTTTCGCCGTAAGGATTAGTCGGGTTAGTCGGGTCTGTTTCTAAAATCGGAACTTTTTTAGGTTCGCCGTAAGTTGCCGCGCTTGATGAGAAAATTATTTTTTTAACGTCATTTCTCTGCATAGCTTCAAGCAAAGAAATCATGCCGCCTACATTGTTATCAAAATATTTCAAAGGCTCTTCAACACTTTCGCCGACGAGTGAGAACGCGCAGAAATGAACAACGGCCTCGATTTTATTTTCAGTGAAAATTTTATCTAAGATTTTTCCGTCCCTTATATCGCCCTCGTAAAATTTCACGTCTTCGGGCAATGATGCTTTATGACCCGTATAAAGATTATCGATAACGATAACATCTTCTCCGTGAGCCTTAAAAGCCCTGACGTTATGCGAGCCTATATAGCCCGCACCGCCGCAAATTAATACAGACATTATAAAAATTCCCCTTTCTAAAATTTTTTATCTGTTTCTTTGAGTATTCGGAATAGGATTAAAAATTACGTCGCCGACTTCCATAGACATATCGAAGCTGTTTTTTTGCGTTCCCATGTGCATTTTGTCCGGTATTCTTACGGAAGACGGTTTGACTTGATCATAAATACTAACACGCCGGGTCTCTTGAACTTTCGGGGCTGTGAGAACGGGGTGATTTTCTGTTCCGTGTTTTTCTAAAATTTCTTTTCTTGAACGTGAATTAAAATTAGGCCAAGCCGAAAACCATAAATCAGTTTTATCAGCGTTGAAGAAAATTATTCCGTCCTGTTCAGCCGCTGAAAATTTTACGGGATTAAATTTTTTCTTGACGGTTTCGCCAGCCTTAAGCCACGCAAATTCTCCGCCGAGCCAAGCCGAACCGTTAGGAGCGTCTAAAATTCCCAACTTTTGAGAATTTTCACGAAGAAAACGACGAGCCGAAGAATATTGATTTACAGCAATTCCGACCCAGATAGATTTTTTATCGCTCTCGATTTTAACTTCTTTCTGCCAGCCTGCAGGAATTTTCTCGAAAAATCTCACGAGCGAATTTATATCAGGATTAGTTTTAGCGTTGAGCTCGACAGCCGCCGCGAGAGAATAAAGTCCGCCGATGATTTTATGATTTTCAGCGTTAGTTAAATCATCTTCAGCAGCGAATGAAGCAGACGAAATTAAAATTAAGATTAAAATACTCACAATAAATTTTTTCATATTAAAAATTCCTCCCTAATTTTTTACTGATTGCTTAATAATAAAAGCTCCCTCTCTGCGAGCAAATGAATGACGTTTTTCTTTGGAATGTTAGCTTCTCCTGTCATTGCTGACGGAATTATTAAAAAAACTCTGTTTCGTCTCGGCCATTGATCGGCAATAAATGAAACATTTTCAGCAAAATTTTTCTCCTGAACTCCCGGCGTTAAAGGAGCGTTGATTACTCTCGAATTTCTGAACGTGTAAAAATATATAGACGGGTAATTAACACCGTACTGA